>JTLC01000037.1:36324-82769 GCA_000798955.1 Firmicutes bacterium ZOR0006
TCAAAATAAATTTCAATAGCTTGCGCTTCAAAACCTAAACGTTCATAGTATGCTTTAACTGCCGCTTTTTGTTTTTCAACTAAGAGCGAAAGTGGTAACTGTGTTTGTTCACCTGCCGCAAGAATTAATTTTTTTGCTATTCCTTGCCCTTCATGGCTAGGTGCAACCGCTAATGAATCAATATAGGCAGTATTTACTATCGCTTCTTGTGGGAAGCGGTAGCCGTTCCCCGTGATTTTCGCCATTTCTTCGATAAAGGCGAGTTCATCGGCTGCTGCGTAACTGACAATACAGCCAACGACTTGGCCGTCAATTTCGTACACGAGCGTGTTCTTGAGAGAAAATTTTGTACACTCGTTCAAATACATTTTCGCAAACAGTTCCTCATGTGCCTGTTGCTCATCTTGATGTAGTGCATGCGCAAAAACAAATTGCGATGCGCGAAAAACAAGTGCACATACTTGTTCTAAATCAGTTATTTGTGCTTGTCGAATCATCGTGACACTTCCTTTCAGTCTATTTTCTTCTATACTTTCACTATACAAGCTTTTAGAAAATTTGCCAATCAAAAAGACGTGCGAACACGTCTTTTTTCATAATTATGCTTCTTGTTCTGTCATCACGCCAGCTTGTTGCTGTTCGCGTTTTGCTAAGAACGGTAAAATTAATCCTAATCCGAGTAAAATCACTGGTGTTAAGAAGTTTAACGCAACAGTGAATAGCCACTGTGAACTGAAGACTTCAACATCCGTTGGGAACATCCCCATAATACAGGCAAACATCGTGAAGGCAAAACACCACATTCCAATGATAATTCCGAGTTTATTACTCTTGACAAATTTATAATCTGATTGAATTTTGCTTGCCGCTTTCTTCAACATAATATATGCGAAGAAGACCCATAAATAACGCATTGGCATTACGACAGCATTTAATTTCACTAACATGTTAAATAAACCGTTTGTGTCGCCACTTCCAAGCGCTGGCACAATAATCAAAATCGAAACAAGAACGGCAGTCATCACATAACCATTGACTAAGACACCATTTTTATTCGTTTTTGTTAACGCTTTTGGAATAAATTTCGAATCAGCATCACCTAATAGCACACGTAATGGTGCATCAATTGAGAAGACAATTGCCGATAATTGTGCAGCCGTATTCGCTAAACCATAGATAATAACAAATAAACTTCCTAAACCATAGTGCTCCCCTAATAATTGGAAGGCATAGTATTGTCCGTTCATCATTAAATCGGCTGGAATCGCATTGGCATTGAACATCATTCCCATTGCAACTGATCCTAACAAGGCACAAATTGCCACCATGGCCGCCAAGGCCAACATCCCTTTCGGGAAGTTTTTACTTGGGTTTTTCGTATTATTGACATATGGTGCAATTTTTTCGGCACCACCTACTGCAAAGACAAGCATTGCGAGCGTTGTTAAATAGGCAAAATCGAACTTTGGAATAAATGAACTCGCCGTAATATCCGGTGTCGCCATTTCACCAGTAATCGCTGGTGCGGCAATTCCTAACACGATGAAGAGTAATGACATGACAAACATCGATGTTCCGGCAATACTCCCGACAACTTTCAGGATTTTAATTCCTTTTGTTGAAACGTAGAGTAACACGAGGAAAATTACTAACACAATTGTTTGCAAAATCATTGGGCTCAATGCTTGGATTGTGCTCGCTAATTCCCCATTTGGGCTAATTGCCCATGAAAGTGCAACTAACAGTGACTGTGGCTTTTGAGCTAAATACGGTACATGTACAACCCAATACGTCCACCCAGCAATGAATGCCAAGAATGGTGTTGATGTTGAACGAATCCATGATGAAACGCCACCTTGTGAGTTTTTAAAAGCTGATCCTAACTCACCAACCATGAGTGCATATGGCACAAAATACAAGGCAATAAGTAAGACCCATGAAAAGACTACTGACAGTCCTTGTGTCGCAAAGTTGTTCACGACATTTCCAAATCCCCAAACCATTACGAATCCCATTAACGCAACGTTTGACCAATTTAAATTTCTGTTTTGATTTGACATTGATTTTTTCCTCCAAAATCATTTTTTCGTCATAAAGTCGATTAAAAATCGCAGTTTTCATTATACTCCCTCTGAAAACATTGTCAATTTGCTGAAAAGTCACATTCTCTATTATTTTTAATGAACTTTGTTTTTTGTTTTTACCTTTAAAAGCATACGATATTTTTCAGTTAAAACATTTCGTTCTCAACTTCTTAGCCCTTTTGGAGAAAGCCTTACCATCATGATAACCACTCGTACTTTCTCGCCTGTCACTAAATATTTTTAATCGAAATTCTTTGTTTCAACAGCAAAAAAACGAGCCACCTTCAAGATGGCCCGTTACTGATTTATACTGCTTATGGTTGCATAAACTCCATTACCTCGGTTTGTGTCGGAATTGCCGTCGCTGCTCCACGCTTAGTAACTGCTAAAGCACTTGCTTGGATTGCATACTCAACTGCTTGCGAAAATGCCATTTTTTCGCTGATAGCACTCGCTAAAGCCCCAATAAATGTATCACCTGCCCCGGTTGTATCCACAACGGGAACTTTTTGAGCCGGTCGAAACTCACAGTGATTCCCATCATGAAAATATACACCGTTTCCTCCAAGCGTAATCACAATTTGTTTGATTCCAAGAAGGCGTAATTTGGCTATTGCTTGTTCAGCATCTCCAAATGTGCTAACCTGAATCCCCGTCAATTGTTGACACTCACTTTCATTGACGACAAGAATATCGACAACTGTCCATAATGTCTCACTTACCTTTTGTATCGGTGCCGGATTAAAAATTGTCACTTTTTGCGCACTTTTTGCGATTTGAAAGGCTACTTCAATACTCGCTTGGGGAATTTCCAATTGGGCTACGATGATATCACTCGCTTGCACTAATGTCCGTTGTGTCCTCACCACCTCAGGAGTCACTGTTGCGTTTGCCCCCGGATAAATAATGATTCGATTTTCACCCTGCTCCAGTATAATCGTAGCCGTACCCGTGGCTACTTCAGGATGAATTTGCAAACCGGTGCACGCTAACTTTTCCGTTTGCAAAAATGCTTGCAAGGCCTGACCAAAGGCATCGGCACCAATTGCACCAATTAAGCTTACTTCACTCCCCAATCGGGCTGCTGCAATTGCTTGATTCAGCCCTTTTCCACCTGGCAACATTTGAAAATCACTGCCCATCACCGTTTCTCCTGCTTGTGGCATTTTGGTTGTCATAATTGAGAGATCCATATTCAAGCTCCCAATAACACATACTTTTCCCATATTCATACTCCTTTGTGCTTTTGTTCTTATTATAGCAAAATTTACTGAAAATCATTTAATTTCTCGTCCTTTACCTTTCTGTATTACTTAGTTTGACATTCAAAGTAGTTTCCGTTATACTCTGAATATGAAAAACTAGGAGGTTATAACTATGAAATTAACTGCTCGAGATGTCGCACTTGGTGCGATTTTTGCTGCCTTAACGGCAATTATCTCGCAAATATCGATTCCTTTTGCGAGTGGTGTTCCGTTTACATTACAAACATTTATGATTCAACTGCTCGCGTTCTTACTTGGAGCTCGCCTGGGAACCCTGACAACCGTCCTGTATTTATTACTTGGTGCAATTGGCTTACCCGTCTTTGCGCAAATGACAGGTGGTCTACAAATTTTAGTGGGACCAACCGGTGGATTCTTACTTTCTTTCCCCCTGATGGTCGTGATTATCGGCGTCGTGTTGCAACGGACCAATCAGTTTCTTCCCTTATTTTTGGCTGCTCTTGTTGCGACTTTCATCAACTTGTTGATTGGAACAGGGCAATTTATGCTTGTCAGCCAAGTTAGCTTTTCCGAAGCGATGTTGGCGTGTTTTTGGCCCTTCGTCTTTTTCGGTGTTATCAAAGCAGGGCTAGCTGTTTTTTTCGGTCAACGTTTACAGCGGCATAAAGCATTTCAAAGCGTGGTGCTGGTACGATGATTGTTTTACGCCCTCACCACCTACTCTGTACTTTTGCCTACCGTGGCAAAGGCTATTCACCCGCTTTTGTTGCCAACTTTGATCATTATTTAGCACAATTGCATGAACCAGGAGCTGAAATTACGCTCCAACAAACAAATGATGTTTTCTGCCAAGCTTGTCCTCAACAGGCCTCCGCTACGCACTGCCAAACCGAGCAGCATATCCAAACACTCGATTCTGCAGTATTAGCGACATTTGGGTTAGAGACTGGTCTTGTCTATCGTTACCAAGATGTGCAAGATCACTTACTCGCAACAATGACACCCGAAAAATTTCGTCACTGTTGTCAGACTTGTAGTTGGTATGAATTTGGGATTTGCGAACCAATTTGGTGCTCCCAATCACAGCAAGCTACGCCTGTAAAAAGCTGAGTAAATGCTCAGCTTTTTTTTGTTCTCATTTGACTTCTCCTATCAATTTCCGCTAAACTAAAGGTCGATGAGGTGAAATATATGAATGTAAATCAATTAGTAGAAAACTTTTTATCGTGGTTTGTTCCCAATTTTTTCCAATTTCTTATTGGTATGCTTATTTTGTTAATCGGGTGGAAGTTAATTAATCGCTTTGCTAACATGCTATTACGATTAATGCGTAAACGCAATATTGAAGAAACACTCGTTGTTTTCTTAGAAGCAATCGTGACCGTTTTCCTCCGAGCACTCTTAATTTTAATCGTGATGGGTATCGTTGGTCTTGATACTGCGAGTCTTGCAGCCCTCTTTGCATCCGCAGGGTTAGCAATTGGTCTCGCTATGCAAGGCAGTCTCAGCAATTTTGCTGGTGGTGTCATTATTCTCTTTTTGCGTCCCTTTAAAGTCGGTGATTATATTTCCGATAATACACATCGTGGGACTGTTGAAGCAATTAAGATTTTTTATACCCAACTGGTCACTGTAGATAACAAAGTTGTCTATATTCCCAATGGGTCGTTAGCCAATGGGTCGATTACGAACTATACACAAAAGCCTGTTCGTCGCTTAGAATTTCTCTTTAGTATCAGTTATCAAGGCGATATTGCGCAAGCAAAGGCAGTTATTGCCGACGTTATCGCCCAACACCCGGAAACGCTCAAGGATCCAGAACCGTTTATCGGTGTCAGTGAACATGCGGCTAGTTCGGTGAATCTCGTTGTTTGGGTCTGGTGCGAAACCGAAAAATATTGGCCAGTCCATTATGATATTATTGAGGCTGTGAAACTGGCATTTGATGCTAATGCCATTGAAATTCCTTACCCTCAACTTGACCTCCATCTCAAAAATCATAGTTAACAACAAAAGGAATCCGTTCTCATGAAAGGATTCCTTTTTATTATTTACGTAATGACTCAATTGGATCAACTTTTGATGCTTTAATTGCCGGGAATAGACCACCAATACCACCAATTAAAATCGCAACAATAATCGCAACTGCAATGATTATCACAGTAATATCAACAATATTCAATTCGTAGAGCTGTTGTGAAATATTATTTGCAATCAAAGCAATAATCCCAGCAACGCTAATGCCAGCAAGTCCACCAACAAAGCCAGTCACACTTGCTTCGGTAAAGAAAATTCGGCGAATTTCGGCTTTTTGGTAACCGATTGCTTTTAATAAGCCAATTTCTTTTTGTCGTTCGACAACATTTACAAACATGACAATTCCAATCATTGCACTCGCAACAATCAAGGAAATTGAAGCGATTGCCGTTAATACTACGCGAATTGTCGCGAAAATTGTATCGACTGTTTGCAATGTTGTTGCTGATGTGACGACCCGAATTTCATCACTTCCATAATCATCAATGATTTGTTGAATTTGCACCTCATCTTTGGCAACCCCAGACATTGACGACAAGTTTAATTCATCCGTATTGATTGAATCTTTTGCGAGTTGTTCACTCATGCGATCACTGAAAATTACTGGTTGGCTGCCAGTTTCATCAAAATAAATGCCAGTAATCGTCAATTGTGGAACGGTCACAACATCACCTTTTAAGCTTGCTAACGGATTGACATAATATCCGCTTAGATCCACTTGTTCACCAACCGCCAATGCAAATTGATCTGCCATCTGTTCACTAATAGCAATTTCTGTAGGATCATCCCACGTTGGTGCGACACCGTCAACAAATTCATATTGTGTCGGAATACTCAAAAATGGTGAGAGCGTTTGAATATCGCCACCAAAAAAGCTCGCAAAACTAAAACTATTAGCATCTTCTTCAATTGGTAACGTTGTTGTTTCTCCAGCAATCACAAAACTTGGTTCTGCAATACCAATATCAAACCCGGTCCGAATACCATATGTATCTGCTAACTTCATCAAATCAGCATCGTCAAAGCCATCATTAATAGAAGACACTTCAAAAGCGAGCAAATCTGCCCCACGGACAAATGCATCTCGGATATTCGTTTGCACTGCGCCACCAAGGGAAAGTGTTAACACGACCGAGGCAATCGCAATCGCCGAGGCAATGCTTAAGAAGGCGGTGCGCCCAAAGCGATACCGAATATTTTTGATACCTAAAACGATTGATTGCCAATATCCGATCCGTTTTTTGAAATGGAGTGGGGGTGAGGCTTCGCTCTGTAGTTGTCCAACGACTTGTGTCGTATCACTTTTGACAACACCGTAATCTAATTCAACAACCCGTTGGCATTGATTTGCTAACTCCCGGTTATGTGTAACAATTAAAACTAATTTCCCACTTGCGGCAATTTTTTGCAGTATTTCAAAGACAATCGCTGCTGTATTTGAGTCCAGTGCTCCAGTTGGTTCATCGGCTAAAATAATTTTAGGATTATTAGCGAGTGCTCGTGCAATTGCAACCCGTTGTTTCTGACCACCAGAAAGCATTGTCACCTTTTTATTTTGATAGTTTGCTAAGCCAACATCTGCTAGCAATGCTTTTGCTTGTATTTGTTTTTCACTTGGTGTTAATTTTTGTTTGTTGAAAGCAAGAAGCACATTATCTAAGACCGATAAGTGCGGCACTAATTGAAATGACTGAAAAATAAAGCCAACATCTTCAAGACGATAATTATCTAAATTCAGTGATTTCAGGGCAACGCCATCAAGTAAAATATCACCGTCATAGTCATTATCCAGTCCACCAAGTACATTTAATAGTGTTGATTTCCCACATCCTGATTTCCCAAGAATTGCAACGAGTTCACCATCAGCAAATGAGAGATTCATCTGCTTCAATACGGCAAGTGGTGAGCCGTCTGGTAATTTATACGCTTTATTCACATTTTGTAATTGTAACATCAAAACCCCTCCTATTCTGTCCGTAGTGCAATCACTGGATCTTTTCGGGCGGCAATAATTGCTGGAATAATTCCCCCGAGTAAGCCCATCGTCATCGCAATGAGTAAGGCTCCAGCGAAGGATGTCCAAGGAATTTGCACAATATTAAAGCCAATGAGATCATAAAAGCCAACATTCAGTCCAAAACTAAGTAAATATGCCACGAGACAACCAGCGAAACCAGTGATAAAGCCAATTGCCACCGATTCGCCAAGGAAAATCCGACCAATATCAAATCGGCGATAACCAAGTGCTCGCATCAAGCCAATTTCTGTCGTGCGCTCAATGACTGAAATATACATGACAATCCCAATCATCATACCAGCAACAAAGACACTGATAAAGCCGATACTTGTCAAGACAATCCGAATCCCATCAAACAATTGATTAATGGTTCCAATGACATCAGCAACGGCAACTGCGCGATAGCCTTCATCTCGAGCCAAAGCGGCAATTTCTTTTGCAGGATCAATTTCTGCAGTATAGACACGATATTCAAGTTCCTCATTGTCAACACCACTTGATTGATCAATGATTTCTTGATTGAGTGCCAGTGATGTCACATAATTGACACCATTTGCCGAACGTGGACCAGAATCAAATGAACGTCCATTTTCATCTTTGGGTTCACCAAAAATCCCAGTCACAACAGCTTCAATTTGGACTGGCTGTGCATCTTCACGGTAGCCACTTGCCATTAACGTAACTGTTTTCCCCAGTAACGTCTCTGGATCTTCAACCAATTTTAACGCATAGTCTTCTTGCAAGGCCAATTCAAGTTGATCACTTGCAGGCAACTCACCACTGATGATATTCATGCGTTCAGCTTGGTTCGCTGTCAATTCTGGAACGCTAATGACCGGACTTCCTCCGGCTAAAACTTCCTCATACATTACTTGTGTTAAAATAATCGGATAGGCTGTTTCCACGCGTTCAACTCGCTCATCTGCTTGTAACTCATTGATAAAATTCGCATCAATTTTTTCAGAACGATCCGTCGTTGTAATCACAACTTCTTTCGGATTGAACTCACGATCTACTTGATTTTCTAAATAGAGCTGTGCTCCTACCCCTAGTGATGTTGTTAAAATCAAGGAGACAATCCCAATTGAAGCGAATCCAGCCATAACCGCATTTCGAGTTTTACGCTGCCATAAATTCCGGCCAATCAGAACACCAGAGCGTCCCCAACTAAACTGCGGTTTTTTCCATGTCAATTGTTTCGTGAGTTGATCATCAGGAGGACTTTGCAAAATTTGACCATCCTGAATCCGGGCAATGTAATCACATTGCTTCGCAATATCTTCATCGTGTGTCACAATAATGACAATTTTCCCATCTTCTTTAAATGAAAGTAACAGCGATAAAATTTGTGCTGCTGTTTCACCATCTAATGCACCAGTTGGTTCATCGGCGATAATAATTGTTGGATTTTTGACAAGGGCCCGAGCGATTGCGACCCGCTGCTTTTGGCCACCAGATAAGAGATTTGCTCGTACTTGGGCAAAATCACTTAAATCAACTTGTTGTAACACTGCTTCGATTCGAGCCTGGGTTTCTTGTGCTGAAAGTTTCAGCGGCATCAGTCCTAAACGAATATTCTCATAGACTGTTTGTTGTTCAAGTAAGTAAAAAGATTGGAATACGAAGCCGATTTGATTAAGTCGGTAACTATCATAAAACTTCATATTTTTGCGATTCAGACATTGCCCAAATAAACACACTTCCCCTTCGTATGCATTGTCTAAGCCACCAATAATATTCAATAATGTTGATTTTCCACTTCCAGATGGTCCAAGTAATGCGGTCGCTTTCCCACTTGGAAAATTAATTGAGACATCTTTTAAGACCTGTTCTTCATTTTTACCAAAGTAATACGTCTTATTTAAATTATGAACGGATAACATTTTTTACCGTACTAGCCTGTTCTCACTAGTACGTCCCTCCCTTCATGGTTCACTTGTATGTTGCATCGCAGCCTCTCCCCTTTTGAGTAAAAACAAAAAACAGGATTGCTGTTGCTTTGACGTGCTCCTCTAGAAACAACTACCGAAGCAAAACATTTGCTATGCGTGTTCCTATTATCAAGCTTTTAGTCGTCATTTACAACTTTTTTCCTGCTTTTTGTTTAGTCTTTAGTGACATTTTGTTGAGACTTTAAGTATTCCTCGTGATCAGAGTGTGGCGCATAATGGACTTCACGATGGCAGTTTGGGCACAATGCCACACAATTCGCTATCGTGTCAGGTCCACCAGCCTCGAGCGGTATTACATGATGCACTTCTAAAAATGGTGTCCCGTCTGCTAATCGAAACGGTGCTGGTTGTTCGCAAAGTTGACATCGTCCGGCCGCTTGTTTCAAAGTATAGGCGCGGACATGTGGATTGCGTTGCCATTCTTTTCGGATGCGAACACGGGCTTGGGCAAATGGTGGTGCTTGGTTCGCTATTTGCTGCAACGTTGTTAAATCGAGGGTGTGATCAGTCACTGGCATCACCTCATCGACTTGACTGGCTGCTAATAATTCTATGACTGCGTGCAACTCGCCTTCGTTCCGTTCCAACGATTGCGGGGCAAATGTTTGCCAGAGCTTTGTTTCAGCTAATGGTGGTGTCTGCACGTGGCGTCCAAGCCATTGTGGTGTTGGTTGGAAATTCTCATCTGCTTGAAAGAGGGCACAAATTTGTTGTGCATAGCGTTTGGCTACATATTCATTTGGACATTCGAGAATCGCGAATTGAAAATGGTCTTGCATATAAGCTTCGATTTCGGCTTCTGTCACTTTCAATTGCTGCAAATAGCCACGAATATTACTTTGAGTTTTACCGTAGAAGACTTGGCGCCAACGCCGACTCATATTCCCACTGTAGCCAATATACACAATCCGCTCCATATCATAATAACGTTCACAGTGATCAAAAAGAAAAAGAATCCCTGCTTGTGTTGTAATTTCTTGCTTGACTGGCATGCTTATTCTTGGCAGTGCTCGAGCAAGTTGGTGTATTGTTTTTGTGTATTCAGATACCATTGTATTCACTCACTTTCCCACGAATTATACCACACCGTCATGTAATTGTCACTTCGACAAAAAAGTATCGACCTTTTTGGGAAATCTTCAGGTTACTCGTAAATATTTCAAACTTAGTCATTTTGCTAAAAAAAAAACGATTTTTTTCAACCTTCTTTCACAAAATATTGAAAGAAGTTTATACTTTTATGATGAATGAGTGTGCTAGAATAAGGTGACAAATTCAATAAAGGAGGCTTGCTGTATGATGCAACTGCTACTCAGTCAAAATAATTTTGACAGTGATTGGGCTTTTCGCCAGCTAACCCCACATTTAAAACCAGGCACAAAAGTGCTGATTCTGCCTTTTTCTTTTAGTTCAAAACTCTTGAAAACTTCTCGTGATTGGGAACAAAGTTATGGAAAAAATGGCACTTATTATCATGATATCGTTGCTCCATTCCTCAAGTATGGTATTTTCGAAAGCGATATTAAATGGGTGAATTTTTTTGAAGATTCACCTGAGAAAATTATTGATTTAATGAATAAATGCGAGGTTGTCTTTCTTCCTGGTGGATTGCCACAACAGCTTCAAGAGCGAATTATCAAAAAAGAACTCGTCGAAGCTTTACGGACAATTCCTAAGCTTGTCATTGGTGTCAGTGCCGGGGCACTCGTCCAATTACCGTATTACTCAGTTTCACCAGATCGAAAATTTAAGCACTTCGAAGCGTTATCAGGCTTAGCTATTACTGATTTACCTTTCTTAATCGAAGTCCACTACAGTGCTACGGATCGGCAACAAGAATTCATTCGTTGTGCCTTAGCTGAAACAACTCACCTCGTTTACGCACTTTCAAATAGTGGCGGGCTCTTTATCACCGATGGTGTTGTCAAAGAACTCGGAAAGGTTACACGCTTTCATAACAAATAAAAGCACATCGTACGATGTGCTTTTGTTTTGATTATTTTTTCAATTGAATATGTAATTCTGTTAATTGCTTTTCCGCAACAAATGATGGTGCATCCATCATTAAGTCACGTGCTGATGCTGTTTTCGGGAATGCAATTACATCACGAATTGATTCTGAATCCGTTAATAACATCACAACACGATCTAATCCTAAGGCAATTCCACCATGTTCTGGTGCACCGTATTCATAGGCATCAATCAAGAAACCAAATTCCGCTTGCATTTGTTCGTCACTAAATCCAAGCGCGCGGAACATATCACGTTGAATCTCTGGATTATTGATTCGAATTGATCCACCACCGATTTCAAATCCATTTAAGACAACATCATAGGCTTGTGCGTAACATTGTCCTGGATCCGTTGCTAGCATGCTTAAATCACATGCTTTTGGCATTGTGAACGGATGGTGTGCGGCAATATGGCGGTTGTTATCAGCATCATATTCAAATAATGGCCAATCAATGACCCATAAGAAATTGTACGTATCTGCTGGAATTAAATCTAATTCTTTTGCTAAACGTAAACGAAGTGCGCCTAAACTATCAGCAACTACATTTGTTTCATCAGCAACGAAAAGAATTAAGTCATCATGTCCAGCCGCAACAGTTGCTAACAACGTCGCTGCTTGTTCTTCAGTGAAGAATTTCGCAATTGGTCCTGTTAACGCATTATCTACGACTTTGAGCCAAGCTAATCCTTTTGCTCCATAAACACCAGCAAATTCCGTTAATTTATCGATATCTTTCCGTGAATAACGACTTGCTGCACCTTTTGCGACAATCGCTCTAACTTGAGCTGCTTGTGTGAAAACTTTAAACTCAATCGTTTTAGCAAAGTCTGTTAAGTCAACTAACTTCATCTCAAAACGCGTATCTGGCTTGTCACTTCCGTACTCATTCATTGCTGTTTCATATGTCATAACTGGGAATGGTTTTGCAATTTCAATCCCTTTTACTTCTTGCATCATATTAATAAGCATATCTTCCATGAGTGAGCGAATTTCTTCTTCACTCATAAAGCTCATTTCCATATCAATTTGCGTGAATTCTGGTTGGCGGTCAGCACGTAAATCTTCATCACGGTAACAACGAGCAATTTGGTAATAGCGATCAAAACCTGCAATCATTAACAACTGTTTGAAAATTTGCGGTGATTGTGGTAAGGCATAAAATTGACCAGCATTCACACGACTCGGTACTAGATAATCACGAGCACCTTCCGGTGTTGATTTTGTCATTGTTGGTGTTTCAATATCAATAAAATCTGCTGTATTTAAGAAGTTACGAACTGACTGTACAACTTTATGACGCGTAATCAGTTTTTCTTGCATCGCTGGACGACGTAAATCTAAATACCGGTACTTGAGACGGGTATCTTCTAAGGCATCAGTTTCATCGGCGATGATCAGTGGCGTTGTTTTCGCTTTATTGATAATTTGTAACTGCTCAACAGTAATTTCAATCTCACCTGTCGCAATATTTTTATTTTTTGCTTCACGTTCAATTACGATTCCACTGACTGTGACTACATACTCACTACGAATACTTTTTGCCAGTTCATATTGTGGATGCTCAGGGTGAATCACGACTTGTGTCACACCAAAACGGTCACGTAAATCAATAAAAATTAAACCACCTAAATTTCGTTCTTTTGCTACCCAACCTTTTAAGGTTACTTTTGTTCCTACTTGTTCTAGGCGTAATTGCCCACAATTATGTGTACGACTCATATTTTCTTCCTCACTTTATACTAAATTATCAATCGGATGATCTGCAAAATATTTGACAGCATATGGACAAATAGGATGTACATATAACTGTTCAGCACGAGTATATGCTAAAGCTGCTAGTGTCAGTCTTTCCGCTGTTCCTTGATTGCGGTAATTTGGTTGGACAAAAATCGAATGGATACTCAGTGTTTGACCTTCAATGGTAAAAGTTAGCGAACCAATTCCCATTTCCCCATCATACGCACCAAAGCGGGTTTCTTCACGTTTAATCTCAATCATGTCTCATCAATCCTTTCATTCTTAGGTCTCCTCATGAGTCGAACACTCGCATAGAGTGTATCACGATTAGTTGTGCGATTCAACCGATGAACAAAAAGAAAACCGCGAGCATTTCCTAGGGACGAAAATGCTCGCGGTACCACCCTAATTAAAAATCAGTTTCCTGACTTTTCACTCTTTCCTTAACGCGGATCAACGGTCAAAATTGACAACCTCCAAAAGTGTCTTCATTCTGCCTTATCAAACGTTTTCACCAACCACGTTCTCTCTTAGATAAGGGTGAGAATTACTCCTCTTTTATCTTTAGCTTTTATTTCACTATTGTGCTTTCTGTGAAAATTATACGCAAATTTTCCAAAAAATGCAAGCCATTTAAATTTTTTGACGCATCATTTTAAACTCAATTAAGTCAGAGACAAAATATTCTTCTGTCCATAGTACTGGTTGCTTATGCTGATCATAATCAATTTCATCCAAATAAAGCAATAATGTCCCTGGTGTAATTCTCATTTTTGCAGCGAGCGTATCTTCAGCAAGCAGCGGTTTGACAATTGACAAGTTCGTATCAATTTGAATATCACAGCGTTTCGCAAAAAATTCTAATACACTCCGATGAAACTCCTCAAAGAGATACGGCCCATTTAAGAGTGACTCTAAAAAACATTGTACAATATACACGGCTGGTTGCCCTTGCGCACTAAATAGCCGTTCCACGCGAACAATTCGTGTCCCTACTGGAATAGATAAGCGCTCGGCTACCTGCGTTGTTGCTGGAATAATTTGAAGATCAACATGTATCATCTCTGATTCATATCCAGCCTCAGCAATGGCTTTTTCTACAATTAAATCAATATCTAATCGTGGTTTGGCGGCAATAATATGCTCATTAATTATTGTTCCAACTCCTCGTTTTCGTGTAATAAATCCGAGTGTTTCAATGCTACTCAGCACATCGCGCAACACTGTTCGGCTAATCCCCAATTGCTGAGCTAATTCCGCTTCTGCCGGTAATTTTCGTTCTGGAAATTCATAATTACAAATCATTGACAATAATTGTTCGAGTGCATGACTCGCCAATGTTTCCCCCGTTTGCCGTTTTGTCCGCATATCATACCCACCTTAAAAGAAATGTTATTACATATTGTACTGAATTTTGCTTAACTTGTACAGACATGTTTACTCGCAACGGCTAGCTGTTACTCTTAATCATACACCGTTGTTACTATTCCCTTAAACGTTACCTTACAGCTCATAAGCCAAAATTCGCAGTGTGCTAGCTTGCCTAAATAAAAACACCCAATTATTTTTCACTACAAATAACTGGGTGTTTCCTATTGCTTTAGTTCATACTATTGTATCTGTTCTTCGACTTCTGATAACTGCGGCATTGCTGCCATTGCTCCATAATTCGTACATGTTAAGGCCCCTACAACATTCGCAAAACGAATAATTGTCTGCCAATCCGCAAATGTTAACGTTGTCGGATTCGTAACTTTGCTAACTTGATATAAAACACCACCAACGAAGGCATCACCCGCTCCAGTTGAATCTAGTTGCTGAATGGGAATCGAACCAATTGTAACTTGTTGGCCATCCAGACTTAATAGCGTCCCAGCTTTCCCCAATGTTACAGTGACCACACGTGTTCCTAAGTCATGCAAGCGACTGACAGCTGCTTCTAACGTTGTCGCACCTGTAATCAGTAATGCCTCCTCATCACTGACTTTGACAAAGTCAGCAAGTGCCAAGAAAGCTTGCGAGTCCGCAATAAAGCTGGCTTCAAGTTCTGGCGTATCAATGAGTGCATCTCGATAATTGGGATCAAAACTGATAAATTGTTGCTGTGTTTTCGCACTCTGAGCTAGTTTAAAATAAGTTGTTCGTAAATCACCAGGTAAAAAGGCCGTTGCCGAACCAAAGTGAATCATTCCCGTTGTTGTCAAAGTCGTGATTTGCTCCGGTGTCAATGTGTAGTCACCATCACCACCACGATTAAATTGAAAGCTACGTTCCCCATGCTCATCAATTGAAACAAACGCTAATGTTGTCTGTCCCGCTTGCGTCAAATACTTTGTTTGAATCGCTGCTTGTGTCAAGACATCAGCTAAGTACGTACCAAAGGCATCCGCACCAACTTGCCCAAGAAAAGCAGACTCCCCTCCAAGTTTGGCAATTGCCGCAGCGACATTCGCTGGTGCGCCGCCAGCTTTTTTTTCAAACGTTGTCGCTTGTGCTAATGAGACCCCTTTGTCTTTACAAATAAAATCAATTAATAATTCACCAATACAATAAACTGTTTGCATTATTTTTTCCCCTTTTCTGTATGTGTAATTGTCATCGCCCCTAGTTCGCAGTATGCGATTGTGGCAGCTATTGCCGCTAATTCTACTGTCAGTATTGTTGGTCTGTGCTCATGGAACGTTCGCGCGGTAAACACATTGCGTCCATCTTGCAGAAAAATTTCAACACTTGAGGTATCTTTTAAAATCGTCAGTGTCAAATTTGTCGTTTCTTCCAACTGACATTGCCGAATTCCAGGTAAATATGCGCCTGTTCGTCGTAATGTTGCTAGCTTTTGATTAAAATCAAGCTCTAGAGTATGTTCATGATCAAAAGCTAATGTACATGTCCCAGTTGTTGGGAGTGTATCCCATGTTAACTGGAGTTCATAGCAATCACTGACAGTATGTTCACTGTGCCCACTTGGTAAAACTTGTTCCTGCAGTGCGGTTTTCCGCAACGCTTGTAATTCTCTTATTGGCTGTTGGCATAAAATCCCATCCCGAATCGTTAAGTGACGCGGGACCGTTAAGGCGTGGACCCAGCCAGCTTCACATGTCGGTTGAGCTTCTTCTTCTGGCAACCCCATCCAAGCTAGTAAAATTACCCGCCCTGATTCATCTGTAAATGTTTGTGGTGCATAAAATTCAAAGCCTCGATCAAGTTCACGGAATGTTCCATGCTGCAATCGCGCTGTTGGCAGATCAAAACTTCCTAATAAGTAGCCAGATTGGTAAATATTTGCATATTCCATCCCTTGCTGCTCCACTCCTTGAGGTGAAAAAATCAGCACATCTTGATTATCAACTGTCAATAGATCTGGGCACTCCCACATATAGCCAAACTGGCGCGTATACTTTGTTTGTAATTCACCATGAAATGCCCACTTCATCGCATCGCGACTTGTGAACAAAAGTACCGTTCCTTGTTCTTGGCATGTTTGTGCCCCGAGGATAGTTACCCACTGCTGTGTTTCTTGGTCAAACCAAATTTTCGGATCGCGAAAGTGACGCGTATAGCCTTCAGGAATTTCGCAATCATCAATTACAACTCCTAGTTTTTCGACACTTTGATCAGCTTGGACACGTGCCAAACATTGGTATGCTTGTCGATTCCCTGCTTCATCTTTAACATTCCCTGTATAGAACAAATGCACATGATCATCTTTAATAAAGGCACTGCCAGAATAACATCCATTTTTATCATACCAATCTGTTGGTAAAAGTGCGACATCTTGTTGCTGAAAATCAATAAAATTTGTTGTTGTCAGATGATTCCACGTTTTATTTTTATGTTCACAACTCCATGGATTCCATTGATAAAATACATGAAATACTCCATGATGCTGTACTAATCCATTTGGATCGTTTAATAAGCCCACGGGTGGCTGAATATGGAATTTTAATCGATTTGGTTCATCAATCATCGTATGGGTCAGTGCTGCTGCTGTTTCGAATACTACTGCCATTTTCTTCTCCTGCTCTCTTTGAAATATTACTGATATGGGCACACTTTTCCTATTCTTCAGGATTTTTCCCGCGTTTTTGTTGTACCTTATAAAAAACAATTGTGAGTATCATGGCAACACCAACGGCTAAAATCAGCCCAATAATGTAATTTCCGAGGCCACCAACTTGAACAAGTGGGATGCCAGGAATACCAGTGGCACCAACGCCGACCATCATTGTTTTCGTCCATGTAATCCAAGCTCCACCGACGGCTCCACCAATAGCAGCTGCTAAGAATGGATAACGCAGTTTTAAGTTAATCCCAAACATTGCCGGTTCGGTAATACCGAGAACTGCTGACAATGCACCTGGGAGTGCAATTGATTTCATTTTTGCATTTTTAAGCATAAAGAACATCCCCAAGGCGGCTCCACCTTGTGCAACATTGGCCATTGACCAAATCGGTAATAAGAAGTTAGCTTTAATCGCTGGATCTGCGAGTAATTGGGCTTCAAATCCATGGAATGAATGATGCATACCAGTTAAAACAATCGTCGAATACGAACCACCTAAAACAGCTCCACCAAATGCACCAAATGTATGATACATCCAGACTAATCCTGTTGCGACAGCATCACCAATTCCGCGAGTCACTGGACCAATGAAGAAGAAAATGATAAATCCAGTCAGGAGAACTGTTAAGAATGGTGTCACTAATAAATCAACGACATTTGGTACATACTTATGCAACGTGATTTCAATTTTGGACATAATCCAGGCTGATACTAAAATCGGTAAAACTGTTCCTTGGTAACCAATTAGTTCTAATTGCACGCCAAAAACATCAATGACATTAGCAACTTGATCAGGTTTTCCGTAGTTCCATGCATTTAACAAATCTGGATGGACCATAATCATCCCGATTACCGCTCCCAAAATTGGATTCCCACCAAAGCGCTTAGCAGCCGTAAATCCAAGTAAAACCGGGAGGAAGACGAATGAAGCATTTGCGAACATATTCAGTAATGACGCAAAGCCTGCTACTTGTGGATACATTTGAATCAACGATAATGTCTCATGAAACAATCCGGGTTGTGATAATAAATTATTCACACCCATGAGTAACCCGGAAGCAACCAAGGCGGGAATAATAGGGACAAAAATATCAGAAATCATTTTAAAGAATTTTTGAAATGCTGAGAGATTCTGCTCACTTGCGGCTTTTACATCACTTGTCGAAGCTTGCTCCAAGCCTGTTAATTTAACAAACTGTTCGTGGACTTTATTGACAATCCCGGTTCCAAAAATAATTTGATATTGACCGGCCGACTCAAAAGTTCCTTTGACTTCGGCTAAATCGTTTAAAGCTGCTTCATCAACTTTTTTGCTATCCTTGAGAGCAAGTCGTAAGCGTGTTGCACAATGTGCTGCTGAAATAATATTCTCTTTGCCACCAAGAGCTTTGAGTGTTTGTTCTGCTAGAGTTTGATAATTCATAAGACGACTCCTCCTCGAGTTGTGGTTCATTTAATTAAGGGAACGTTCCCATAAGAAAGGAAAAATTATTACTCGCAACTTGCACGAGTAATAAAATATGTTGGTAACACTGTCTGCAATGGTGTACTTTCATCAAAAATTCGTTTCACGGCCAGTGAACCGGCCTCAACATACGGGTAATGGACACTTGCTAACTGTGGTTGGATCATCAACGCAAATGGCGAATCCCCAAAACCAGCAACAGCAATTTCTTGGCCAATTACAATTTTATGTTCGCGTAAATACTCAATGACACCAACAGCAATTGTATCCGTTGCGGCAATAATACCACCAATTTCTGGATTGCGAACGAGTAACCGTTTCGTTGCTTCATAGCCACCATTCGCTGTAAAATCAGCTAATTCCAAGGTGAGTTGGCGACTGTTCGTTTTGGCCGCTGCTTGGACACCCGCTAAACGCTCAATCCCAATCGCATAATCATCAGTCGAAACTCCGATATAACCAATTTTTTCGCATCGTTGAAAGAGTGCATTGGCAACTTGCTTTGCACCATCAATTTCGTCAAATGCAACACTGGCAGTAAAATCAGCTTTTTGGGCTAAAATCACAACCGGAACCGGACTTTTACGAATAATTGCTTCGTGTTCTGCCGTAATTTGCCGGGCCATAAAAATAATTCCTTGCACACCTTGCCGCGAAAAATAGTTGAGATAATACAATTCTTTCTCGACATCTAAGTTTGTGATTCCCAAAACGATATTTGTATTGGTTTCATTCAGTTCAAGGTTAATCCCATGTACCATTTGGGCAACGGCTTGCGATTCAATCCGGGGAATAACAACAGCGATTGTATCCTGACGTTGCGTTTTAAGCGTTTTGGCCGCTTCATTTACCATAAAGCCAGTTGCTTCAACAACCTCTAAGACTTTTAGCCGTGACTTTTCACTGACATAGCCGCTTTGGTTCAACACTCGGGAAACGGTACTTTTGGAAACACCAGCAAGTTTCGCAATTTCAACAATTGATTTTGGGGTTTGATTCCTCATTATACCCACCGTACCAATTCCTTCAGTTATTCTTTAAATTCGGTGGAGTAACGCTCGCTGCCGCTCAAATTTAAGAATATACCTCTTTGTCCGAATTGGCTGCCTTTCTTATTTTTTCATATTTGCAGAATCCGTTAAGAAATTTGTCTTTGTCGCCTGCTAGGCATTTCTCACGTTTACGCATAATGTGCTTTTTACTGCTATTTTTAAAAGACTATACTAGTTGACTTCTTTTCTTGTGGGAACGTTCTCACAGATATCTTATCAGCTTTTTAAACAACTGACAAGACTTTTACGAAAAAATCGAGATACAACTCGTATCTCGATTTCAAACGGTTATTGATTCGCCTGTAAGTAGGCAACAACATCATTTAAGGCAATCGTCTCTTGCGTCGCTTCAACAAGATTTTTGACTTGGCACACATGATTTGCTAATTCTTCTTCACCGAGAATAATGGCATACTTAGCTTGGACACGATTTGCTGCTTTAAACATTGCTTTCATTCCACGACCTTGGTAGTCCATTTCACCACTTAAGCCAGCTTGGCGCACTTGGTTTAACAATTTGGCACTCGCTGTTTTCGCATTTGCCCCTAATCCCATCACGTACACATCAAGTTGATCTGTAATTGGAAGGGTCACATTTTGTTGTTCTAATGCTAAAATCAATCGTTCAATTCCAAGGCCAAATCCAATTCCTGGCGTTGCGGGACCGCCAAGTTGTTCAACAAGACCATTGTAGCGTCCACCACCACACAGTGTCGTTTGGGCACCAAAATTTGGATCATCGAGCATAATCTCAAAAGCCGTGTGGTTATAGTAATCTAGTCCTCGTACGAGCGTTGGGTCAACTACATACGGAATTTCCATTTGTGTGAGCGTTGCTAAAACTGTTTCAAAATACACCCGTGATTCGTCGTTTAAATAATCAATAATTTTTGGTGCTGTCGCCATACTTGGATGTTTAGCGTCCACTTTACAGTCTAAAATGCGTAGTGGATTCTTCTCTAATCGTGATTGGCAGTCTTGGCAGAGTTCCTCAACCACTGGTGTAAAGTGAGCGACTAATGCTTGGCGGTGTGCCAGACGACTCTCCAAATCACCAAGAGTATTAATAACTAATTTGATATTTGCTAATCCAAGGTTTTGATAAAAATCCATAGCTAACGCAACAACTTCCGCATCAATCATCGGATCAAAGCTGCCTAGTGCTTCAATCCCAAATTGATTAAATTGGCGCAAACGTCCTTTTTGTGCCCGTTCATACCGGAACATTGGTCCTAAATAATACAACTTTTGGATATCCGTTTCACCATATAATTTATTTTCAACATACGCACGGACAGTACTCGCTGTGCCTTCAGGACGGAGCGCAATATGACGGTTCCCTTTATCAAAGAAATCATACATTTCTTTACTGACAATATCTGTCGTATCACCAACACCGCGCTTAAATAATTCGATATGCTCAAACATTGGTGTCCGAATTTCTTTATAATTAAAACGTGTACATGTTTCACGAAGTTGTTGTTCAATATATTGCCAAATTGCAATTTGTTTTGGTAAGACATCTTGTGTCCCACGTGGTTTTTGGATTGTTGTTGCCATAACTAAGTTTCTCCTTCGGTGTTTTTTCTCGCTTATTATAGCATAAAAGCAAAAAAATGAACACTTTCACATGTCCATTTCTCCTGAGTTATCCTGAATTTTCTCTTAAATGCGCCGTTGCTTCGAAGTTGGCAAATACCGAACTACATATCAGCTCCCAAATTAGCTATTCTTTCGCTAATTATTCCCTTTATTTTGTTTCATTCGTTTGACAATCAGATATCCACTTATGACAATCCCGATTAGACTCGTCAAAATAATCGGCAGAATTGCTTCCCATTGAAGTGCTTCAAATTTTTCAGCACCTGTCGTATTGATGTCAGCTTCAGCTTGTTGAACAACACGGTCATTTTCAAACAGCAAGCTCGCTGCTTGTTGCGGTAAAGTTTCGCGGCGGTATGCTTGAATAATGTTTTGCATTTCCGCTGGTGTTTGTGCACTTACGATGACAAGTGGCTGCTCCTGTACAAACTGTATCTGGCCAAGATCCGTTGCGACTTGGACAAATTCTGTTTGATTCACTATTTTCCCATCTGTTGTGAGTGGAAAAAATGTGTTTTGTGTATATGTTTGGAGTGCTGCTGTTGTCGGTTGACCAATAATCAGCCCTGTTTCACTCGCTTCCGTAATCGTCGTTTCAACTTGTAAATATGCCACTCCATTTGCTGCGCCAGTTAACGTCGTAACAAATTGAACAAAATCTTCAAGATGCACACTCTCAGGCTCAACTTGAATCATTCCTGCTGCCTGACCAGTCTCATTTTGGAGCACTCCAGCTGCAATGCCGACAAAATAATTTGTGCGTGGCTGTGTTGTCAAATCATAAGTACTCTCACTCGCTGACACTTCCGCCCAGGCTTGATTATGTGGGCTAGTTTCACAATTTGAGCTTGCCACTGTCAACTGAAAACGTAACTGGATTGCCCATTGCCCCTGAGCTGCTAAATCTTCAGGCAACTCGACAGTAATCAACTGTTCGTCTACATTTGGTTCTAAGTATACTGTGCGTAGTGTCCGATTATTCACACGAATTTCAACAAAAGAATCTGCTTGACTCACAAGTTCACTACTCCGGACGGCGAAAGTAAAGGCTGCTTGCTTAACTTCTTGACGTAATGGTGACGTCACATAATAATTGAGTGTCTGTTCCCCAATCCCTTGGACTTTTTGTGTCTCATACCCATAGTCTGCGAAACTTCCTTGTAGTGCCATTGGCTCCATTGCTCGTGGTGCCAATGGCTGCAAGTGATAACTTGATTGTTGAATTTGCTCGGTTACATCAGAAAAGGCTAATGTCTCAATTAGTAATTTGAGTTGTTCTGGTGTTTCTGAGCTCAAAAAGAGATACCATTGTTCCCCAATCAACTGATAATGAATACCACCATTCTCAGCAAATCGTTGGTGTTGATCTTTTTGGTTCGCAAATACCGTTGGAAATTGCTCCTGGATTTGCTCAAGCGTGCCGATAACCACAACCGGCTGTGATTGCTTTGCTTTCCCCGCTTCAACAATTTTAAAGTCAACATCCTGCCCCAATTTGCGTTGACGTTGTTCGATAACACTAGTAATATTCACTAGTTGCTCATAATTAAAAGCCGTCATTTCTTTCGGAACAACAAGTGCCACTTCCCCTGATGGTGCCGTCACTTGCTGAAGCCACTGGGCAATCTCTGGTTGCATTACCAACTTGTAGGTCAGTGCCGAATCACTCGTCAACACAGCCCAGTTGATCTCATCTGTCGGCTCACAAACGAGCTCGGTCGACTTTAAAAAGCCACTAATAGTGATGACATTGTCTTGTTTTAATTTTGCTACTGGGATTTCTAGTTTTACCGTTGTTGTTTTGCCAATATTCAAACGTCCCGATGTCAGTGGTTCGCCATTAATTGCCACAGTATAAAAGGCGCGTTCTGGTAACAACGTTGGGCTCGTTTGGAAGTTTAATTGTAAACTCATCTGATTAATTTGAGCTCGTTGTGGAATCGTGACGGGAATCGTAATTGTTTGTTGACTGTAGAGCGTCTGCTCAGCCAAAGCATAGTTATACGTTTTTTCTATCCCGCGTTCTGTTTGTGCTTGAACCCGATTCAGTGGTAAGAGCGTCATCAAACAGAGAATGAATATCATCAAACTACTATATTTCCAAAAAATCTTCATGTTATATCCTCCTAAAAGCGTTTGGTTTTTTCCCACTTAAATTCACGTTTAAACAGCTTATCACCGATAAATGAAACCAGTGCTTGTAGTGAGATAACTAAAAAAAGTTGTGAGTACGTAAAATACGTTATAAACGACAATAAAAAGTTTTCAATCGTACTTTGTCCTTTGTCAAAAGCAAGAGCTAAGTTGATTTGTAAAGCATAAATCAGTGCCAAGCAAATCCAAGCTGCTGTAAAATTCAGATAAATCCGCAAATGGAGGATTTGTGCCAATGTTGGAAAAAATGGTGACAAAATAATCCCTAGAATTCCTGCTAAAAAGAGGATATCGGAAATAATAACAGTCAATAAAAACCAAAAATAGGTTGCTGTATAAAAAAACAATTCTAATTTGATTCGCCAGGAATATTCACTACCAAAGAAATGGCGAAAATTTTTGACAACAACATAAAAATTGCCTTTAGCCCAGCGTTTCCGTTGTTTCATATAGACAGCTAATGTTTCTGGTTCCTGTTGGTATGCTTCCGAGCGTGTTTCTAAAGCAATTTTTTTCCCTGCTTGTAAAATTGCAAAACCTAAGTCGGTATCTTCGGTTAAGGCCGCCGTATCCCAGCCGCCAATTTTCTGCAGAAATTCCCGTTCGATGATAAAATTTGTACCTGGGATTTGTCCTAAGCGAAATAAAAACCACCGGCCTGTATGGATAATACGCTGACTCACAATCAATTCCAAATTAATGCTTTTTGTCAAAAAATTCCGATTACGATTTCGAGCTTTATTGCGCCCATAGACAGCAACATATTCAGTGCTTTCCAAATACTTTAACACAAGTAAGAGTAATGCATTTTTTTCCGGTGCAGCATCCGCATCATAAATGGCAATTAAATCTGTTGTCACGGTTTCGAGTGCTAGATTTAACGCATGGGCCTTCCCTTTTCCACCATTCTCAGCTGTGGTTGTCAGCACTTGAAATGGACGCTCCGGAAATTCACGTTGTACAAGGCGTAGTTGTTCACCAGTTTCATCACTCGAATTATCATTAATTACCAATAAATGTAATTTATCGGCCGGATAATTCATCCTTAAAATTCTGCGAACAGTTGTGGCAATAACGAGGGCTTCATTGTGTGCTGGGACAAAAATCGTGACACTTGGTAAATGGCTAGTTTCTGTCGGAATATGTAACGGTTGTCGTTGCTCAACATAGAAGCTCGCAATCGCTCCAACCATTAAAACCAGGGAAATAATGACCGAAAACCACATAGAAAACATCACAAATAGATATAAAAGTTCGATAAAATATTGACTAATAACGATCATTTTCTCCTCCGAATTTTCTTGCCGTCATAATTCGTGCACTCATAATAACAACAGTGACAGCCACAATCCCAATGGCGAATAACAAAATAATTGACCACGCAAGATTTTCAATTCCTTCGTAGCGACTCACTGGCTCTAGGTAATGAAATTGTACTGGTACCGTCGCAAGCGGTGTGTAACTATTTTGCACGAATTGAATGATACTCCGATTGAAAGTATCGGGTTCGATGATGACATACGTCACACCTGTTTCTTGCTTCGGTAATTGGATACTAGCACCGATTTGATCGGACATATGCACTATTGTCTGTGTTTCACTCATTTGTGGTTCGACAATCCCATTTTCAAAATCAACATAGAATTCAAACGGGAAACGGGCAATTTTCGGTGGTGAAAATAACAATTCTTCAGCTGACAATGTTGTTTTCGTTACTGCAAAACGAATACCAGTTTGGTAATACTGTTCAAGCACTTGCAAAGTTTGAAAATTATAGCGAGCTTCAGGATGCAACAAAATATGCGGCATTAGCTTTTGTGCTATAAGCTCATCCATTTGTTCTTGCAATGTATCAACTGTCGTTGTTGGTTGTAAATGATAAAAAAATTGTACCGTTTGCTGTGCTGAAACCGGCAACCAATTCAGACAACAAAAACTAATACTCAGGAGTAATATCCACTTCCGTTTGCTTTTGCAACTCCAAGAAAATCTTTTCAAATTTTTGGAAATCTTCAAATTTGTGTGGTTCATACATAATCACCCCTGTTTTTATTGTCGGTTTGAATTTTTTATGATTCCGATCAAAAAGTTCAATCGTGTCAAAACGCATTTTAATTCGCTCATCAACGACTTGAAAATGTTGCTTCGCCGTTAGGGGCAATACAATCACAAAAGTGCCTTCGGTGACCGTAAATTTATAATCTTCAATCCGAATTTCCGACTTGAGGATTTGGGAAATTTCTCGTAATAGCAATTGGTAACTTTGTTGACCAAGTATATTTCGTGTCGTTTCCAGAAAATCAATTCGCACCATCGCAACGCTAAACGTATAGTGATCATAACGTTTCGCTAAATGGGATTGTTTAATTAACAAGTCAACAAGTGGTTGCAAAGTATCGAGTTCTGTTAGCGGATCGACGACGGAGATTTGTGCCGCCTTTTTTTGTAAAGCCAGTAATTGCTTTTGCTCCTTTTGATAACTTTGATGCGTATAAGCAGCAATAATCGTGATAAACGGCACAAAAAACAACACAAAATAGGCAAAAGCATTCACCGCTTCTGGTACAAAAACGGCAATGCCGATCGCAAATAAAAAGAATAGACCAATATAAACAAACCCTGCTAAAACACCAAAGAAAAAACCAATGAAACTTCCGAGAAAAATAGCAATCGTCAATAAGAACATATTAAAGGTATAACTTTGTGTTTGATAGACAAATAAGTAAATAATTAGTTGGAACATCATGGCACTTAATAAAAACGTCCCCATTCCTAATGGAAATTCTGAATTATTGCGCTGTTTTTTCATCATTTTTCTCCTTTATTGGTTGTGTTTTGGCAACGGCAATCAGCGTTTGCAGTTGATCATAGGCAATCACTGTTTGTGTTTCTGAATTCCCAAGGGCACCATCTAAAGCGTGCTCTGAATCATGAATTTGATACTGCCAAATTTTCGCAATCGCTTGCTCATATAATTTTTGATTTCCAATTTCCGCAGCTGTTTGAGCAATGAGGGCGTAGACAGCACTCGATTGTTCAGTAGTGACTGGGGTTCCCGTTGTATCATAATACGCATAGATTGCGTCCTCAATATGCGCTTCTAGCCAAGCAATTGTCGTCTCATTAATCTGATTAATTTCCGCCAAATGTTTGACGACTAACATCGTTTCAATCATATTAATCGTCGGTTTTTGTTCTAACAAAAGCGTCTCAACATAAAATTGTTGGTGATAAAAAGGAAAATCATCACTTACGTAACTCTGTTCCACCACCGCTAAACTTTGCTTCCGTAAATCCGCTAATTGAATTTTCTCGCTCAACGATAATTCCGACTGAAGTGTTTCCAAAGCAGAAAAATCAAGATAACTCAAAAAGAGTGTTGCCGTCTTCTGTTTGGTCTCATAGTTAAACCCATTTATAATGAAGCCATTATTTGTACCAACACTAAAAAAGTGATCAGCATATGCTTGAATTGCTGGAGTCAATTCAGATGCTAACTCCGGCCATTGTTTGCGTGCTAAAATCAATTGCTGGACAATTTGCAAATCATCAATGGTTGCCGTAAAGGGCTCATTTGTATCAAGGTTTCCAGAAATTCGCCACTGATAATGGCCATTAGGAAGTTGTAAATAGGTTGTTAAAAAATCAAATGTTGTCAAAAATAATGCTTTGTTTTCTGTTAGGCGGGCATATTCTAATAATAAGCCTTGTGATTCCGATAAGACTGCATGACCCGTTGTCACAGGATCCGCTTGATTATAGGGCTCATCAAGCCACGTTGTTTTTATTCCCCCAACGTGATTCACGAGCTCAGTCAAAACAAATTCTGCCAATTTATCGCTTGCCCCTCTATCAATATTTGCTGTTAATTGTTGCGTCTTTGGCCAATAGATAATCAAGCCAACTAGCAATAATATAAATAGACCCACATACTTAAATCCCCACTTTTTCATCCGCTCATCACCTTATTTTATTTTAGCATAGATAATGCTGAAAGTTGTGTGAATCATTGTTTTTTATTTAAGCTTAATTTTCGGATAATGACAAAAAAACGTATATTTCTATACGCTTTTCTTTGATTATATTTCATTATTTACGCCTGTCACTCATACATTATGGCCGTCTTCCGCCCGGTTGTGGTCCACTCATCTGATTGCCACTTTCACTGCCATCATTGGTCGTAATCACACCGCCGTTATTGGCATATGTACCACTTGCATCAATGGCTGTATTGCCATTTCCAGTACATGTTAGATTGAGCGTGCCACCATTAATCGTCAGAGTCCCATTCGAATCTAAACTATCACCATCAGACACAACGGTAATTGTCCCATCATTAATCGTAATCGCTGCACCTTCCGTCGTGGCAAAGGGGTCATTGCCACCATTGAAGCCCGAACCATCCGTTCCTCCACCGGCATTAAAACCATCATCAGTTGTCGTAATATCATAGTCCCCACCATTAACGGTAATTTCGAGCCCTTCAATGCCTTCATAGGCAGATGGGATGCGAAACATCCCATCGCTTAATAGTACGGCAGCATCAGAGTGAATTGCATCATCACCACTTGTCAAGGTAAAGGTTCCATTACCGATAGTAATGTCGCCTGCCGCGTGAATGCTATCATCAACGGTATCAATGATGAATTCGCCACTATTAATCAATATTTCTTGCTCACTTTTTAAGCCTTTTTGACTGACAGTTTCACTACTTGTTGTCCCACTTCCAGTTGTAAGTGTGTAATTTCCACCCTCAATTTGTAAAAAGCCACTCGTACTGATTGTATCTCCATCCGCCTGAATCGACATCGTGCCATTTTCCATATAGAAAAATCCTTTTTCAGGATCTGTTGTATGTTCAACTTGAATGCCATCCTTACCACTTGTAATTTGCACGTCACCATCAGCAATCCGCACACTGTTATTTGCTGAAACTCCGTGATTGGCAGCGGTCACAAGATAGGTCCCACTCGTAAATACAACATCATCTTTCCCAACAATCCCGTGCCCTTGGGCAGCATTAATTTTCAAAGTTCCTGATCCGTTAAAGGTAATGTCACTTTTGGCAAAAATAACGCCATCGACATTATTTTCTGTATCAGCAACAAAAGCCCCCGTCGTGTTCAAGGTATTAGTAGTCCCAGCTGCCAAGGTAACAAATACCTTATTGGCAGATTTAACATAAATAGGTGCTGTATTTTCAGCGGTAATCGTGACATTATTCAGCACAAGTTGTACTTTTTCTGTATCAGCAACATCGATAATCACTTGTCCATCAGTCAGCGTTCCGGACAGAACGTAGATTCCTTCTTTATCAATCGTCACATTTTCATTCGCAAGAGTGATTGCCGTCGCATTACTTTCATCATAGCCAATTTCTTTATCCCGTGCAGTAAACATTTCATCAGTTGTTTCTTCGGTCGTGCTTTCATCTGGTTCAACTATTGTCGGTGCGGTTTCCGCTCCTTCTAACTGTGACTGATCAGTGTTCGTACAAGCAGTTAAAAATAATAATAATGCCAGACTTAGTCCTTGAGTAAATGTTTTTTTCATCATTATGTTCTCCTTATAGTTCATTAGTCACCGTTTGCAGCGGTGAAACTGTGATTTCCAAATTTCCATTTCGAACTCGAAGCTCATCAATAAAAGCTTTTTCATCTTCAGCCTTCTTCAACGTAATATTGTAGGTAATCTTAAAGAGACTCCCTAAATTTGTCGTTTTCACACGAGTGATTGTATGTTCTGTTGTGTATTGATCCATCACGTCATCAAAGATTGTTGTGTAGTTTAAATCTTCTGGAATTGTCACTGTTAATGTTTTATCGAGCGGTTTTTTATTTTCACCAAAATTACTCTGGTTATAAATAAAATTAATCACCGATACGATAATCGTAAACAATACCGCATACCCTAGGTATCCCATACCAAGCATTAATCCCGCACCCATTGCAATAAAAATGGCGCCGATTTCTTTAGCCGTACCTGGTACACTTCTAAATCGTACGAGTGAAAAAGCACCCGCAACGGCAACACCCGTACCGAGATTACCATTGACCATAAGAATAACAACACAGACGATAACTGGCAAAGTTGCCAGGGTGACAATAAAGCTTTTAGAAGCATGATTCTTGTAGGCGTAGACCAGGGCAAGAAAAAATCCAACTCCTAAAGAAACGCCGACACAGAGCAGAAAATGAGTGAGTGAAATTGTTGGGGTTAAAGTTGAATCGAAAATTCCTTGAAATAAATTAAAAGACATATTTTTTTACCTACTTTCTTGTGCGTATTGCTTTGTATGTATTTCCATATTTGGAAAATGATGTTTTATAAATATTATGTGCTGTCAGAAATTGGGTCAGCCACAGTGGAATCCCTCCAGCAACTTTCACTTCCATCAAGGCCATATCCTCATGAATGAGTCGATTCCCATATTTTTGACTATTCAGACTCAGTTCCTCATCTCGCCAAACAATATTTTCATCAAATGTAATTCGCACCTCGGAATCATCGATAGCAAAAAATGCTTCACGATCATAGGCGATAAAGACTCGTGGTGCAATTCCCGTATATAGCGTTTTAAAATAGTTGATTTCTTTCGCAATTTGCGTTTCTGGCAACAAATATGTTCCCGTAAAATATTGGCTTGCCTCTTTAGCCGATAGTGATAGTCTCCGCTTATAGACAACAGCTTCATATTTTTTCTTTAATTCTAAAAATACTTCTGTATCGTCATCCGCTCGACCATAACTGCGAAGTCGCAACTTTTCTTTATAGACAGCTGGCTTTTCGATACTGCGGCGGATGATGAGAAAATCTGGGGTATCATAGTAGATATTGAAAATACTATTTTTCCCAAATTCATCTGGGCGCATACGATTTTTAAACAGTTCTAATAATGCCTCTTTTTGGCTCTTAGTAATAAAATATTTCAATTCATAACGTTTGAACGTCGTTTTGGGGTTCATATCAATTCCTCCTCTTTATTTGCTTACACTCAGTATATTCTCTGAACCTAAAATTTACTTAAAGCTGCAAAAAAAATGTCAAAAAAAAAGCAACCTTCTCAAAGGCTGCTTTTTGTGGTGGGCATGACCGTATGCATTCAATTTCATCTCAGCATGTGAACACCTTTGACTGAAGTCATAGGCGCTCTAGCTTAAGTCTATAAAATGACTTCAACCGTAATTGCTTTGCCATCGTTGCTCTTTGCCGTGATTTTCCCTTTATGTTTTTCAACAATTGATTTTGCGAGTGCTAACCCAATACCAAAACCTCCTGTTGCGGAATTTCGTGATTCATCTTTGCGATAAAAACGATCAAAAAATTCATTGTGCTTGCCGATTTCAAGTTGTTCGACTGCATTCGTCACAGTCAGTGACACCTTATCATGCTTACGCACAAGCGAAAAATGAATTTCACCATTTTCCACCGAGTATTTAAATGCATTATCTAATAAGATGTAACAAAGTTGACTCAACGCCTGTTCGTTTCCAGTATAAAAAACATCCGTTTGGATCTCAGCGACAAAATGTTTCTGCGAGTTAATTGCGAGACCTTGATAGCTTTCGGAAACCATCTCACATAACTGTGATAAATCAAAACTTTCTCGGACTAAATTATCAGTTTCTTCCATACGTGCGAGAGCTACTAAGCGATTAACAAGTTCGGTTAACCTTCCGACTTGTTCCTTCGAATTTTTCGTCCACTTACTTTCTCCTGCTCCCATTTCAATAATATCTAAATTTGCGGAAATAACCGTCAATGGCGTTTTTATTTCATGCGACGCATTCGTAATAAACTTTTTCTGTTTATCATATGCTTCTATAATCGGCTTAATCGCAATCGCGGAAAGAAAGTAAGAAATCACTGCTACTAGCAGCAATGCTACTAACGAAAGCAAACTATTTGTCGTGACAAAGCGGATGAGTATATCCACATCTTTCGCAGCATCGACGAATATAATACTATCTGTACCATTTATCGTCGTATGTAAAAATTTATACCCATCGATAAAACCTGTCTCTTGTCCTCGTGCCAAAACTGCTCCAGCATATTCTTGGGCTTCTTGCGAGCTTGTCGCATAAATATTTCTTGTATCCGTTGCTAAAATTTCATTTTGATTGCCCAGATAGACAATAAAGTATCTTGTATCAAATATGGCTTCTCGTGGGAGGTTATCTAGCTCTCCTGGTCGTTCTTTTCCACCAGGCTTAGGCAAGGTACCTCCATTATCGGCTATCAAATTGACGAGTTGATCGGTCCTTTGGTCTAAATCAAGATAATTCCAAAAACTTGTACTCACAACCATCACAAACAACATACAAAAGACCGAAATCGTTGAAACGAGCACAAATTTTTGTTTGAGCTTATTGACCATCAAGAACCTCCAATGTATAACCTAAGTTACGAACAGATTTAATCTTCACATTAGATTCTAGATTTTCTAATTTTTTACGAACTGCTGACAAATGAGCCCAGACGACATTGATTTCACTATCGCTATCATAACCCCAGATTCGCTCCATAAACTGTTCAGAAGCGATATACCTCCCCTGATTGCGGAAAAGAAGTTCTAATAATTGATATTCTTTATTGGCGAGTGGTAGTCTTCCTTTTGCAGTCGCGACTTCGTAAGTAACACGGCTCAAGATTGTATTACCTACTTGTAAATCAGATGTTAATTCTTCCTTTTCGCGCCGTGTCATCGCTCGAATACGAGCAAGGAGTTCTTTGGCAGCAAACGGTTTGGTCAAATAGTCGTCAGCGCCACTATCGAGTCCTAATACCTTATCATCCACTTCACTCTTGGCGGTCAGCAATAAGATTGGTGTTTTATTTTTATTGGCTCGTAACGTTTTTAATACGGAAATTCCGTCCACTTTTGGGAGCATAATATCTAAAATGACCCCATCATAAGCGCTATCACTCATTAAATAATCAAGTGCCTCCTGCCCATCAAAAACAGTATCTACCGAGTATTTGTTCAAGGTTAAAATTTCTGTTAACGCCTCAGCCAGTGCTTTTTCATCTTCAACAACTAATAAACGCATCCAACCACTCCTTTTTGTTATTAACTCTATACTATCAATTGTACTTAAATTCTACTTAAACTGATAGTAGCAAATCACTAAAAAAGCTAATAAAAAAATAAGAGGCTACCTCGTTTGCACACGAGACAGCCTCTTTGCTTCATTAGGCGAGTTCGGTCGAATCAATCACAATTGTGACTGGTCCGTCATTGATTAAACTGACTTGCATATCGGCTCCAAAAATTCCTGTTGCTACCGGAATCCCAGCAATACGTAGTTGTTCATTAAACGCTTCATATAGTGGAATTGCTTGTTCAGGACGCGCAGCACGCGTAAATGACGGCCGGTTCCCTTTTCTACAATCACCATACAATGTAAATTGTGAAATCGATAAAATTTCACCACCAACACGTTCAATATTCCAATTCATCTTCCCGTCTTCATCTTCGAAAATCCGCAATCCGACAATCTTTTTAACCAGTTTCGCGACTGTTTCCGTTGTATCTTCAGCACAAAAACCGACTAGAATTACAAATCCATGCGAAATTTGTCCAACAACTTGTTGATCAACTTCAACTTTTGCTGCCTTTGCTCTTTGAATTACTACTTTCATCTTGATATCCTCTCATCTGCTGTATTATTTTGTCGTTCGTTCAATGGTATACACACCAGAGATTTTCTGAATACTTAGTTTAATTTTATCTAACTGCATTGTATCTACGGCTGTCACAGTTAATCGAGTTGTCACTGTACTATCATGATTGACCGTTGAAGTAATATCAATAATATCCGTTTTAACCGCATATAACGAATTAATAATTTCACTCAACAAACCTGGTCGATCAAAGGAAATAACTCGTAGGTAGACTTTATGTTTCGTTTTTTCAATATTTTCTGCCCAACCAACATTGATAAAACGTTCACCCATTTGTTTCACACTTGGACAGTCGGTACGATGCACAATAATCCCTTTCCCTTTACTAATATAACCGACAATGGGATCATTGGGAATTGGTGCACAGCAGTTCGCTAAATTGATTAAGACATTATCAACGTCATTTCCAATAGTAATCACATTTTTTGGTGTTTTGACTGGCGCTTGTGGTTCATTTTTGATAATCGTATTATTATCATCACTATGTAAATCTCGCGTATCTTTTGGCTGACCTAATAGTTTATTGATAAAGACACGAACCGATAGGCTCCCACTTCCAATCGCAATATAGGCTTCTTCCAATGATTTTTGACCGTATCGCTCTAAAGTTGCATTCAGATCCGAAGAATTGATAAAATCTTGCCATTCTAATCCCCGAATTTCAAGTTCACGCTCAATAAAGTCTTTCCCATGCATAATATTTTCATCACGACGAATGTGTTTAAAATATTGTCGAATTTTTGATTTCGCATGGCCAGTCTTCACAATACGTAACCATGATTCCGATGGCTTCGCTGACGACGAAGTCAAGACTTCTACAACATCTCCGGTTTTTAATTCGTATGAAATTGGGACAATGCGATTATTTACTTTAAATCCTGTCGCTTTATTTCCGACCTCTGAGTGAATACGATACGCAAAATCTAGTGGTGTCGCACTGCTTGTTAAACTATAGACATCGCCTCGTGGTGTAAAGACATAGACGTTTGCTGATAGCACGTCTGCCTTCACTGCTTCGATAAATTCAGTTTCATTCGTTGTATCATCAGCATCTTCAATAATCGCTTTAATTTCTTTGAAAATTTTGACTTCTTGTTCCATCTGCCGCTGTTCTTGTTCCGAAGTCATCACGTTATTCTCTTTGTATGCCCAGTGAGCTGCGATTCCGTATTCGGCAATGCGATCCATTTCATGCGTCCGAATTTGCACTTCGAAAATTGTGCCTTGGTCGCCTAACACCGTTGTATGCAATGATTGGTACATATTCGGTTTTGGCATAGCAATATAATCTTTGATTCGGTTTGGAATAGGCCGATATTCGTTATGAATAAACCCTAAAATTGCATAGCAGTCACGGACTGTATCTGTTAAGATCCGAATTGCAAGTAAATCAAAAATTTCGTTAAAGTCTTTGCCCTTTTCAACAACCTTTTTGTAAATACTATACATATTCTTGATACGTCCCTGAATTTCAAATTCAATTTCTTGTTCATCTAAAATCGTCGAAATTCGTTTCATCATCGCATCAAGAGCGTGTAGCCGTTCTTCTTGGCGCTTATTGACTAACGCCGCCATTTCGTAATAGTGATCACGATGTAGAATTTTAAAAGAAATATCCTCAAGCTCTGATTTAATTTTATAAATTCCGAGTCGATGGGCAATTGGTACTAAAATATCCATCGTTTCTTGGGCAATGCGTTTTTGTTTTTCTTCGCGTAAATTTCCAATTGTGCGCATATTATGTAAACGATCAGCCAATTTAATAATAATCACGCGGACATCTTCAACCATTGAAATAATTAATTTCTGATAATTTGCCGATGTCGCATCACTAGCACGATATTGGAGCTTATCTAATTTTGTTACGCCACTGACAAGCTTTGCCACTTGGGGACCAAATTCTTTCGCAATTTCCTCTAAAGTAATTGGTGTATCCTCAACAACATCATGTAAAAATCCGGCAGCAATTGTTGCTGGCCCGACCGTTAATGTTGTTAAAATATACGCAACACTAATTGGGTGAATAATATATGGTTCTCCAGATTTGCGATATTGATTTTCATGAGCCTTTTTTGCCCATTGATATGCTCGTTCAATCAAGTCGATATCTTCTGGTTTTGTGATATATGTCCGCACATTTTGCATTACTTCTTCATAACTATAGGTAGCGCGTTTACGCTCTGATTTCATATTTCCACCCTCTAATTCCAAATTAATATATATTCAAAACTTTAGCAGAAAAAGCACTGAATGTCACCTATATTATGATATTTCACTGTTTTGGTTTTTCTGTCATTTAAAATAAAAGCGATTCTCATCCTATTTTTGTTGCTTTCAACAGCTAAAAGCGTATACTCGTAACAACAATTATTCTGAAAGTAGGGATGACTTATGAATGAAAAATTACAACATCGCTTGCATTTGGCAAGTACACTCGGGGTTGTGGGATCAATTTTGGCAATCATCACATCAACACTCGCAACATTAGGAAGTTTAATCACAATTCTTGTCGGCAGTGTTATTTCATCAGCAACACTTGGTGCTTGGTTAGAACCTGTTCTCAAATCGCCTTATTATACTGATCAACTTGATTCGATGATGATTTTACAAAATCTTGATTTTCTCAAAGGCGGCATCGTTATTTCAGGAATTATTGTCTTTATTCTCGGGCTACTCTTTATCTTCTTTTCCGTAAAAATGTTACATTTCTCTCGTGAATATCGCACTGATTTAAACCATCAACACGCTATTTATATGATTGTTTTTTCTGTTTTCCTCATTTTTTCAGGACGTCCTCTCTGCGGTGCCCTTTTACTCACAAGTGGTATTCTTGCTTACACTGTCAAAGAGCAATTGCTTGAAACATAATGAAATCAAAAAAAGAAGCGGTTTGCCGCTTCTTTTTACTCTTTTAGTAGTTCATTACCGTCATGACATTATAACCAGCTAATTTTTCACGCCCGTTTAAATCGTCTAATTCAATTAAGAATCCTAATCCGGCAACAACGCCACCTAATCCTTCAATTAGGTTAACAGTTGCTTCAACAGTTCCACCAGTAGCTAATAAATCATCAATAATGACAACACGTTGTCCTGGTAAAATTGAATCTTTATGCATACATAATGTATTTGATCCGTACTCTAAATCGTACTCTAACTCAACTGTTTCACGTGGTAATTTTCCTGGTTTCCGCACAGGTGCAAAACCAATACCTAATTCAAATGCTGCTGGACATCCAAAGATGAATCCACGTGCTTCTGGACCAACGATTACGTCTGCATTACACTCACGTGCAAAATCAACAAATAATTGCGTAGCATATTTATACGCTTCACCATTGCTCATCAACGGCGTAATATCGCGGAATAAAATTCCTTCTTTTGGGAAGTTCTCTACATCAGCTACAAATTGTTTTAAATCCATCATTTATTCTCTCCTTTAATTCCATGTTCAATCAACAAGCGAACATTATTTGGATCTCTTAAAATCGTTGCCAACGATTGTTGATGCATTAACTTGCGATACATCGCTGACTGATTCAGATCCACCTTCTGTACTTGTGGTTTGAACTGAATAACACCACTATCAATTATAACAAATTCTAGCTCCGAAAAGACAGTTAGAATGCTATTAAGATAGGCTTGTGATAATTGCAGATGCTGCCACACATAGTGTTCTAAATCATTGACCGTTATATGTTGGTATTGTTGTAACAATCGGTAAACGGTAATGAAATCCGGGCGACTCACTTGTCGGTGTTGGTAAAACCGTTGGTGAATCAAAATTTTATTTTTATCTTGGACAAGTTGTCGCAACGTCGCAACGTCAGCGGGAACAGACTCGATGAAGATGTCATTCTCATCTAATGTGACCGGTGGTTGGCAGTATTCAATTGCTTGTGTATTCGCACGGAGCGTTTCAAGCATTAACTGTGGTTTATCGATGTTACGCCATGTATTGACATTCAGCGTACCAATAACATCAAAATAGGCTGGTGTTTGCAAATGCTGTGCCAGTGCTCCTTGTTGAAAGCCAACGACATCAATTGCTTGTTCAACTTGCATAATCTGCATTTTCAAATGTTTTTGATCACTTCCCATTGTTTTCGCATCTGCGACACTCACTTGTGGAATGCAAATAATTGGTTTCGGATTCCCAATCCCAAAAGGTGCCAAAAAGTCGAGTGCTTTAATTGCTTCAACACTAATTTGATCAATAGATGTTAATACATCAATCTGAATCGCTTCTTGACAAACAATATGGTGCTCTTCAAAATATGTTTGAATTGCTAGTTGAAAGGCCTCAATATTTTCTACAGGTAACGTAATTCCGGCTGCGTGCTGGTGACCACCAAAACGTGTCAAGAGTTCGCCCATCGTGAGCAGCATCTCCATTAGGTGTAAATCACCAAACGCTCGGGCCGACCCTGTCGCAGTTCCTGTTGTTTCATCAATCACCAAGCTAATGACCGGCTTATGAAAATGATGCATCAATCTCGTGGCCACAATTCCGGCAACACCTTTATGATTATATGTGCTTGCATGTACAAGACAATCATATTGAGTCGTCCCTTGTGCTTCAAGTTGCACAATTGCTTGTTCTGCAATTTCACTAACAAGTTGCTGACGCTGCTCATTTAAGCTTTGAAGTTCATTGGCAATATCTTCGGCTAAATATTCATCGTCGGTCATAAATAATTCGACTACGAGTGAGGCGTCATCTAGTCTCCCAGCTGCATTCATTCGTGGCCCCATATAAAAACCAATACTTTCTTCATCAAGAAATTCTTGTGACAAGCCACAAACTCGAATCAAATGCTTTAAACCGAGTTCTTGTGTTGTTTGCAATGTCCGTAAGCCTCGCTTGACAAGGTAATGATTTTCATCAATTAACGGTACCATATCCGCAACCGTTGATAATGCTGCGTACGCATAAAACTGTTCTGGAACTGTCTCTAACAATGCTTGGGCAAGTTTAAACGCAACACCACCACCACTTAAGCCTTTAAAAGGATAGGCTTCATCAAGTTGCGGATGTAAAATTGCATACGCCGGTGGGAGTTCAGGTTTCGGATCATGGTGATCAGTCACAATGACATCAATGCCTAATGATTGGGCATGAGCAACAGCTTCGATTGCCGCAATTCCATTATCAACAGTAATAATGATTTTTGCACCACGTTCATGGGCTTCATCTACAATTCGCTCATTAATCCCATAACCATCAATAAATCGATTCGGGATGATGAAATCAGCATGTACCCCAAGTTGACGAAATGTTTGGAGCACAATTGTTGTGGCACTCATACCATCGACATCATAATCGCCACAGACAAGAATTGGTTCATCCTGAGCAATGGCTGTTCGTAAACGCGTCACGACTTTTTGCATTTCAGTAAATAAATATGGTGAATGTAAGCTTTGCTCGCTCATTTGGACAAAGTTAGCAATTGCTTCTTTCGTTGTTAATCCCCGATTCATACATAATTCGACAACGAGCCGCGGGAGTTGTAACTGTTGCATCAAAGCTGTAACCAATTGTTCATCCACCATCGCAGGGAATTGCCACTTTTTTTGATTTATCATAAAAATTCTTCCTTTTACCTTTATTCTTCCGAATCCGCTAACTCAAAAATGTCTTGAGCACAATAGTTTATGATACGGTATTTAGGCAAAAAAAACAAGTAGTGATGACCAAATTTTAGTCGAGTAATCCAAGTTGTTTCACTGCTTTTGCTAAACCATTTTCAAGTACACCATCGGTTACATATGTTGCTAAAGCTTTTACTGTTGGATGGGCAGCCCCCATTGCGATACTTGTTTTTGCCAATTCAAACATTTCGATGTCATTTAAACCATCACCAAAGACGATTAAATCCTCTGGTGTTAAGTTCACATGGTTTAAGAATTGCGTTAATCCATTTGCTTTTGAACCTGTCTTCGAAACAATATCGGCAGCAGCTGGATGGAATCGCACCATCCGAATCGCACCATCTGTTGGGAAGGCATCATTGGCTGGATGATTTTCGGGAACAAATGCCCAAAGTTGATAAATTGGTGTTGTTTGGTAAAAATTCGGATCGATATCATATGTATCTAACCAATGGCGCATCACTTCGGCAACGGCTTCATTTTTTTCTGATAACTTCGTATCATGCTCACCAATACATCCATAGGCAAACCCATGTTCATTACAATACGCAATTGCTTGCTCAACATCTTCACGGGGAATTGGGTTATGGTAAATGCGTTCATTTTGATATTCTACATACTGTCCATTAATTGTCACGCAGGCTTGAACTGGTAATTGCTCAATTACCCACTCGGCAAAATAACGGGCACGACCTGTGGCAATACCAATAATATGGCCTTTTTCTGCTAATGCCTGAATTGCATCAATTGCGCTTTGGGGTAATGTGTGGCTCTCCTTATCAACTAAAGTATCATCAATATCAAAAAAAATTGCTTTCATCTGTCTCTACTCCTCTGACTTTTTCTGTGTTTATTGTATCATAACTTGTTTTAGAATGCTAATTTCACTTTTTACCGACTCTGCAAGCGGTTGTATTAGACAAGTAGTCAAAAAAAGCATATAATGAATACAGCTATAATCGTTCGGATTTTACAAGTTTCCCTTCAGGAACGTTTTAAAATACAAAAGATATCGAAAATTGAAAGGAGTTTGTTTCTATATGGAATTTTTAAAACCACATGAAACTGCCGTTTTCGCTCTCGGGGGCCTAAATGAAATCGGTAAAAACTGTTATTGTGTTGAACACAAAGACGAATTATTAATTATTGATGCCGGGATTAAATTTCCCGATGATAGCTTATTCGGAGTTGACTACGTCATCCCTGATTACAGCTATTTGGTTAAGAACCAAGAAAAAATTGTTGGGCTTGTGATTACACATGGACATGAAGATCATATCGGAGGAATTCCCTTCTTATTAAAACAAGTACCAGTGAAGAAAATTTATGCTGGTCGCCTTGCTGCTGGCTTAATTCGCAATAAACTTGAAGAACACCGCCTTTTACGAAAAGTTGAACTTATTGAGATTAGCGATGCGGACGTCCTCAAATTCAAGCATTTATCTGTAAGCTTCTTTACAACAACTCACAGTATTCCTGATTCTTATGGGTTAGCGGTTAAAACACCAAATGGTACAATTGTTGAAACTGGAGACTTCCGCTTTGACTTTACACCGATTGGTGAACCTGCAGATTTAACAAAAATGGCTGAAATTGGTGCTCGTGGAGTTACCATGTTAATGTCTGATAGTACCAATAGTGAAATCCCTAACTTTACAATGAGTGAACGTAAGGTTGGTAAAAGCATTAAAAGTATTTTCCATAAAGCCAACGGTCGTGTTATTGTTGCAACCTTTGCTTCAAATGTGCACCGTGTTGCGCAAATTGTCGATGCTTCTTTACAAGCTGGGCGAAAAATTGCAATTTTCGGTCGGAGCATGGATAATGCCATTCGTCTTGCTCAAGAGCTCGGACATATTACAGTTCCGGAAAATACCTTTATCTCTGAACGAGAAATTAATCAGTTACCAAGTAACGAAGTAACGATTATTTGTACTGGTTCTCAAGGAGAGGCTTTAGCAGCATTATCACGTATTGCGAATGGAACACACCGTCAGGTTTCAATTATCCCTGGTGATACTGTGATTTTCTCGTCATCACCAATTCCTGGTAATGCCAATAGTGTGAATCGTGTAATTAACCTTTTATATCGCGCCGGAGCAAATGTTATTCATGGAAAATTGAATAATGTCCATACATCAGGACATGCTTCACAAGAAGAACAAAAATTGATGCTTCATCTAATCAAACCAAAATACTTCACACCGATGCATGGTGAATACCGTATGTTAAACTTACATGCGAAAATCGCCACTGAATGTGGTGTTCCAGAAGAAAATAATTTCATCATCCAAAATGGTGATGTTTTAGCGATGAACTGTGGTCGTGTCCGCCAAGCAGGCTCTATTCCGACTGGTGATGTTTACATTGATGGGAATAGTATTGGTGGAATTGGAAATGTCGTCATTCACGATCGTAAAATTCTTGCTGAATCTGGACTCCTTGTGGCAGTTGCTAGTGTTGATATGAAAACACGCCAATTGCTCTCAGGACCAACCATTGTTTCCCGTGGTTTTGTCTACGTAAATGAATCAGGAAATCTGATTAACAATGCTGAACGTTTAGTGCGTGAACGTCTTCGTGAAACACTAGCAAGTTCAAAGAAAACAATTACGTTTACTGATTTAAAACAAAGCTTTGCGGATGATTTGAAAAAATTCATCATCGAACAAACAGGACGTGAACCAATGGTGCTACCAGTCATCATGGATATCAAAGAATAACCAAGTGCTGAGCACGGTTTTACAGATAAAGTATCCAAGGTAAAATCACTTCCGTTATGCCAGAAAATCTTCAGCAATTGAACAAAGCTATTCAAATTGATGGGGATGTCTGGCGAGGAAGTGAAGTGCGAAGCATGTTGCAATAACCAAGTGCTGACACCGTTTTTCACAGCCTAGTATCTAAAGTGAAAAAGTGATGGCAACGAAAAAAAGGAAGTGATTGAATTATCAGAAAATGAGTTCAGTCACTTTCGTTTTTCAGCCAATCACTAGGTGGAAGCATGTTGCGATAACCAAGTGCTGAGCACGGTTTTACAGATAAAGTATCCAAGGTAAAATCACTTCCGTTATGCCAGAAAATCTTCAGCAATTGAACAAAGCTATTCAAATTGATGGGGATGTCTGGCGAGGAAGTGAAGTGCGAAGCATGTTGCAATAACCAAGTGCTGACCGTGGTGCTAAATATACTCAAAAGGAACAAGCAAGTAATGCATACTTGCTTGTTTCTTTTGATATTATTTTCGCTTTTTTATTGCTAGATACCTTTTTCTTGTTGGCTCTTCAAAATGCTCAATGGCATATCGCAGCATTGTTCGTGGCATTTGATCTGCAACTTCATCTAAAAATGTGCATAATTTTTGTTGATTATCTTTTCCTGCTTCTCGTAAAAGCCAGCCTACGGCTTTATGCATTAAATCATGAGGATGCGATAAGAAATGTCTCGCAAGTTGATATAACAACTCATCCTCTCCCGCTTTCAGCCATGCAAACTGACTAATAACCGCCATTCGTTGCTCAAATAAGTTTTTGCTAGTCGCAAGTTGCCAAACATCTGCACTTTTATTGGTTGAATAAAGATAGGGCCCGACTAAATGTGGTCCAATTGTATCGACTAAATCCCAGTTGTTGATTGCTTGAGAATTTGCCCGATACCACTGATAAAAAATTTCGCGTTTATGCGGATTTTTTCTTCCCTGTTCATTCATAATAATAACTGCTAATAAGCGAACCTCATGCGATTCATGACTCCACAATTGCTGTAAAATTCCCCATTCACAATCGCGGTACTGTTTTGCAACTTTCCGTATTTCAGGGTTAGTCACTCCCCAAAAATGATCTGGAAACCCATAGCCACCCGGAATAGCTTTGAGATACAGCTGACTCTTTTGTGCCCGTTCTTGCTGAGCAAATACTTGTAATGATTGTAAAATTGCTTGCATTCCACTCATCTCGATCCCTCATTTCTCTTTCTCTTGCGTATTACTTTACGTTTTCTCTTCACAATTGTCAATTTTTTCAAAGAAAAAACAGCAGGGGCTACATCCCTACTGTTTTGACTTTTGCTTACCAGCAGCTACATTACTGGTATCAATTTTTATTTTAAGTTTTGTAAAATTTGTTCAATATGTGTCCCATACTTGAACGATGTATCAATTTTGAATACCAATGTTGGTACTGCACGCATTTTGACACTATGTGCTAATTCGCGACGAATAAAAGTTTTGGCACGATTGAGTGCTTCCATACCAGCGGCCTCATCTTTTTCGCCACCCATAAATGTGACAAAAATTGTTGCTACTGATTGGTCTCCAGTTAATTCAACAGCAGTAATTGTCATTAAACCAACTGAAGGATCTTTTACTTCGCGTGAAATAATTTGTGTTAAAGCTTTTTGGATTGAACCAGCCAAGCGTTGTGTTTTCACATTTGCCATTTACTGTCACCTCAATTACTTACGTTTACGTTCAACTTCTTCAAGTTTAGCAGCTTCAATAATGTCGCCTTCTTTGATATCGTTGAATTTTTCTAACATCATACCACACTCATAACCGGCAGTAACTGTTTTCGCATCGTTTTTCTCACGTTTTAATGAAGCTAATTTACCTTCGTAAATAACCACACCATCACGGATTACACGCGCAATACTATCACGCTCGATTACACCGCTTGTAACCATACATCCGGCAATTGTTCCGACTTTTGAAACTTTGAATGTTTGACGAACTTCAGCTTGCCCAAGAATTTTTTCTTCGAATTCTGGATCAAGCATTCCGTGCATTACTGATTCTAATTCTTCAATTGCTTTGTAAATGATATTGTGAAGACGGATTGACACTCCTTCACGGTCTGCCATTTCACGTGTTTTCGCATCAGGACGCACATTGAATCCATAAATGATTGCTTGTGATGCAAGTGCTAAAGTCACATCAGACTCAGTAATTGCTCCAGCTGCTGCACGGATAATTTTTACACGTACCCCATTTACATCGATTTTATTGAACGATCCAACAACGGCTTCAACAGAACCTTGCACATCGGCTTTAACGATAACATTTACTTCTTTAATGTCACCTTCTAAAATTTGTTGTGTTAAGTCTTCTAAGCTCATTGCTGAAGATGATGAACGTTGTTGTGCTAATGCTAATTTCGCACGTTCTTCACCGATTTGACGTGCTTGTTTTTCGTTATCGAAAGCAACAAATTTGTCTCCAGCTGCTGGCACCCCAACTAAACCTGTTAATTCAACTGGCGTTGATGGTCCGGCTTCAGTTAAACGGTTTCCAAAATCATCTTCCATTGTACGCACACGTCCGTATGTATTCCCAACTACTACTGGGTCACCAACACGTAATGTTCCTGCTTGGACTAATAAAGTTGCAACTGGTCCACGGCCTTTATCAAGACGTGCTTCAATTACTGTTCCGACTGCAAGACGATCTGGATTTGCTTTATACTCATTTACTTCAGCAGTTAAAAGAATCATTTCGATTAATTCATCAATTCCAGTGTTAGCTTTTGCCGATACTTGAACAAAGATTGTTTCTCCACCCCAAGCCTCAGAAAGAACACCTAACTCTGCTAATTCTTGCATAACGCGATCTGGATTTGCTCCAGGTTTATCCATTTTATTTACAGCCACAATCATTGGTACTTCAGCGGCTTTTGCATGCTCAATTGCTTCACGCGTTTGTGGCATAACACCATCATCCGCTGCAACAACAATAATCGCAATATCCGTTACCTGAGCTCCACGTGCACGCATTGTCGTAAACGCTTCGTGACCTGGTGTATCTAAGAATGTTAATAATTTCCCATCATGCTCAATTTGGTAAGCACCAATATGTTGCGTAATCCCACCAGCTTCACCGGCAACAACACGCGTATTACGAATTGTGTCAAGTAAAGTTGTTTTACCGTGGTCAACGTGTCCCATGATTGTAATCACTGGTGGACGTGATGATAATACTGTTCCTTCAGCTTCTTCGAAGAATTTATCAAGATCCGTTGCATCAGTTGAAACTTCACGTTCTACAACGGCGTTGTTCTCTGCTGCTAATAACTCAATTGTCTCCTCATTTAATTCTTGGTTTAAGGTCGCCATTACTCCTAATTCAAGAAGCAAATACTTAATAATTTCACTTGCTTGAATTCCTAGTTTATGAGCAAACTCACCAACTGTTAATGAATCGACATATTTAATCTGTTTTGGTCCAGCATTTTTACGTGCTTCCTCTTGACGACGACGATTTTCTTCTTGTTGTTTTTCTTTTTGACGGCGACGCATTTCACGACGTTCTTCGTCTTTACGTTGTTTGATTGATTTTTTTTCTTCACGCTCAGTAACGACATCAATCCAGTTTTTCTCTTCACGTTTTACACGTGGGCGATCTTCACCACGAAGTGCTACTTGTGCTTGTGCATCTGTTTTAATATCAGCAATTTGGCGCTCTAAGCGACCACCTTGTCCACCTTGACGGTTTCCACCACGGTCATTGTTATTGAAGCGTCCTTGTCCGCCTTGTCCACCTTGTCGGTTTCCACCACGGTCATTGTTATAACGTGGGCGATCTCCATCACGTTGTGGACGATCATTATTATAACGTGGACGGTCTCCACCTTGTTGTGAACGATCATTATTGTAACGTGGGCGGTCTCCACCTTGTTGTGAACGATCATTATTGTAACGCGGGCAATCTCCACCTTGTTGTGGACGATCATTATTGTAACGTGGACGGTCTCCACCTTGTTGTGGACGATCGTTGTTATAACGTGGGCGTTCGCTACGTTTTGGCATTGCACGGTATGAATTTGGCAATTGCTCTCCATCCGTAACACCACGAGTTTTATTGTTATAATATGGACGACGTTCTCCCGGTGCTTCTAACGGTTCTAAGCGCTCTCCAGCTGATGGGCGATACTCACGACGTGGGCGGTCGTTATTATATGGACGACGCTCACCATCGCGTTGTGGACGATCATTATTGTACGGACGGCGTTCTCCATCACGTTGTGGACGGTCTCCATCACGTTGTGGACGATCATTATTGTATGGACGGCGTTCTCCGTCACGTTGTGGACGGTCTCCATCACGCCGTGGACGATCGTTATTATATGGACGACGCTCACCATCGCGTTGTGGACGATCTCCATTATTCTCACGACGTTGTGCATTTCCAGCATCTAACAATGTTTTAAAATCACCTTTTTTATCATTTAATTGTTGTACTTCTTGTGGCGAAAGTAAAGTCATTGCATTGCGGACATTCATTTTTAATTGTTGCGCAACTGTCACTACGTCACGAGCCTGTAAATTATTCTGTTCTGCGTACTCACGTACACGAATTTTTTCAGTCATATAAAAATTCACCTCTAATTGATTTGTTTCTATTATACCGCTTTATTTTCATTAATACGGTATGAAACGATTATTTGTTTATTATGTTTCAATTTGCATTTCGTTATCAATCGTTATTTCGACTGATTTTCTTGTCGGTTTTTTTGGTGCATCGCTTTGCGATCGCCTTTTCGTTGCGGTGGACGTCCACCACGTGCAGCATCACGTTCAGCATCACGTTGTTTTTCTTCGAGGCGACGTGCAACTCCGACTTTTCCATCACGTTGTGGGCGATCTCCATCACGGCGTGGGCGGTCACTATTGAAGCGACGTTCTCCATCGCGTTGTGGACGATCTCCGTCACGGCG
>JTLC01000038.1 GCA_000798955.1 Firmicutes bacterium ZOR0006
AAGCGACGTTCTCCATCGCGTTGTGGACGATCTCCGTCACGGCGTGGGCGGTCACTATTGAAGCGACGTTCTCCATCACGTTGTGGGCGGTCTCCCTTATCTGGTCCTAAGCGACGTGGACGGCGATTTTCGCCACGTTGTGGGCGATCATCACGATTAGGTCCACCAACTGGATCACGATCTGTTCTCCCTTGGCGACGTGGTGTTGGTAATCCTTGAGCACGCATTTCATCAATACGTTCAAAACGTTTCCGTTGGCGATCTTTGTGGAATTGAATATTTTCTTGCAGAATTCGTTTAAATAATTCTGATAATGTTTCAGTTGTATCCACTGTTTCTTTATTGGCTAACACTTCATCAAGTGCTACTGCTTCACGATATGTAATCAATGTCATCGCATTGAGTGTCATGTCAACACTTTGACCAGCTTCAATGACATCGCGAGCTTGAATTTTACGACTTTTCGCATAGTCAATTACACGAACTTTTTCAGTTTTCATTTGTTTCTTCCACCTTTGTTAAACGCTCTTTCAACCCTTTGGCAAATCCAGCATCAGTAATTCCAATTACAACACGATTTGCTTTTCCGATAGCTAAAGATTGTTCATCAGTTGTCGCAACTTGTAAGAATGGTACATTATATGTGGCACACTTATCAGTTACTTTTTTTTGATTATTTTTTGCAACATCAGTTGCGAGTAAAACAAGTTTTACTTTATGATTTTTGGCACCAGCTAAAACCGTTGCTTCGCCAGAAACAACTTTTCCAGCACGCATTGCGAGTCCTAAAAACTGGTGGCATTTTTGATTCCACATGAATTATTTCTCCTTTTGAAATGCTTGCGCAATTTCCGTTAATTCATCATATACTTCTTGCGGAATTGACACTTCAAGTTGACGTTCAAGTACTTTTCGCTTTTGAGCTTGGGCAATAACCTCAGGGTCTTTTTGCACATATGCTCCACGACCATTCGCTTTTCCCGTTAAATCAACAGACACAAGTCCTTCCTTATTGCGAACAATTCGAATTAATTCACGTTTAGGAAACTGTTCTCGAGTCACGACACAACGACGTAATGGAATTTTCTGTTTCATGCTGTCTCACCTACTTCACAAAATTAGATTAAACCTTGTTCTGCTGCTTGTGTTTCATTAATAATGTCAATTTTCCAACTTGTTAAACGTGCTGCTAAACGTGCATTTTGTCCTTGTTTTCCGATAGCTAATGATAATTGATCATCAGGTACTACCACAATTGACATTCTTTCTTCATCTTCAGCATCTAAAATTACAGCTGTAACTTTTGCTGGGCTTAAAGCATTTGAAATAAATACTTCTGGTGTTTCTGACCATTCAATAATGTCGATTTTTTCACCTTTTAACTCAGTGACAACATTTTGAACACGCATCCCTTGAGGACCAACACATGCACCAACGGCATCAATTGTTTCATCAGCAGAATAAACGGCAATCTTCGAACGATCTCCGGCTTCACGAACAACTGATTTCACTTCAATTGTACCATCAAAGATTTCTGGAACTTCCAATTCAAACAAGCGCTTTAATAAACCAGGATTGGTCCGCGACACGCGAATAAGTGCTCCCTTTGTCGTTCGATCAATACGGCTAATAAATACTTTAACTGTTTCCTCATGACGTAAATGCTCAGTTGGCATTTGATCAAATTTTGGTAAAATTGCTTCTGTTTTACCGATATTGATATACACATTATCGCCTTCTAAACGCGTTACTGTTCCTGTCACAATATCTTGTTCACGATCAATGAACTCATTATAAATTAAATCGCGCTCAGCTTCACGAATTTTTTGTAGAACAACATTCTTTGCTGTTTGTGCTGCTACACGTTCAAAATCATTAGCTTCGATTTCACAACGTACGATATCTCCTAGTTCAACACGGGGATTAATGAGTTTTGCTTCTTCGATTAAAATGTCTTCAAATGGATCCATCACATCATCAACAACATTTTTCAATGCGTATACGGCCACACGACCTTTTTTCTCATCAATTTCAACTTCAACATTTTGTAATTGGTCAAAGTTTTTCTTGTAAGCAAATTCCAATGCTTGACGAACAGATTCGATAACAAACTCTTTGTCCAAACCTTTTTCTTCTACTAATAAGTTTAATGCTTTTAAAAATTCTCTTGTATTCACGCCTTCATACTTCCTTTCTAGAACTTCACTGCTAATCGTGCTTTCTTCACGTTGCTGTAAGGGAAAGAAACGATTTTTTTTCGAGTTTTATCTAAGTAGTGAATTGTCAGTACTCCATCAGTGACCTCAGTTAAATCACCTTGGAATGCTTCGATACCATTCACTTTTTCACGTACTTTTACGTAGATGTGCTCGCCAATTGCCGCTTCCATATCCTCAAGTGACCGAAGTGGACGCTCAGCCCCTGGTGAACTTACTTCTAAGAAATAGACATCTTCAATAAAATCTTTTTCATCTAATTCCAAACTCACCGCTTCGCTCACATCAACACATGTGTCAAGATCAATACCATTTGGACTATCAATATAAATACGGAGAAAATAATCGTGTCCTTCTTTGACATACTCAATATCATATAATGTCAATGCTTTGCTTGCCAAAATCGGCTCTACAAGTTCACGAGTTTTTTCAATAATTACACTCATTTTAGTTCCTCCTTTAAAGTTGGAATATCGTGGTAACAATACAAAAGAGTGAGCTCGGTGCTCACTCTTGTCGTCCGCTCTATGTTACTAGTACTCAGTTTAGCACGTTTTCATTGGCTTTTCAAGACTTTTGCTACCATTTACTCGATTTAAAAAATATTACATATTTGAAAAAATCAGCTAAATTTTCGCATTAATCTGCCAGGGGCGATAGTTGACCAACACGCTCTAGGCCACACTGTGAAAATTCACTTTCAAATATCGATTTCTGGCTCCGCCGACTATAGATGGTCACCGCTGCCGAAGCATGAATCGCTTCGTGAATTTGACGACTCATTTCACCAAGCACTGGTGCTTGAAGAATACCACTTGTTAAACCATCCCAAAGTAAGAAATGGTACCAATACTGCTTATCTTGAATCACAACTTCAACAAGTCCACCTGACCCATATGTTATTTTTTCCAGCCTTGCTCCGGTGTAAGTAGCAAAGTAATAACACTTCTCGCCCGTATCAATATAACCTAAAAAACCAGTGAATGATTGCTTTAGCCACGGAATATCAGCAACAGATAACATATAATTCGCTTGATTATTTATACTAGCATGATTGGATTGCGTCCAAATCCAAGCTTTTGGCATTGAAGTTCCCCAGTCTTTTTCAATATACCCCCGTCCACCGGTAAATGTTTGCGTAATCCCATCAAATGTGAGACTCCCTTGTAACGAATGTTTTTGCGAGACAACTCCATGGTAACATTCCATCTTTGGTACATATCGATACCAGCCCATAATTCCAGGCCGAAGTAAACTGACAGGAAACACTTGAAATGCACCAAATTGTATGGTGCCAAACACTGTCTGTCCGTCTGGAAAAATTACATCAAGTTCCAATCGCTCTTGATTCACATGATTTGCACCAATCGTCACAGCGAACTTTCGCTGGCTTATTGCAACGTCAGTAAATGCAAACCGTTGATAATTCGTTTTTCCAGTTTGTCCATCAATCATTTGAATGAATGCATGTTGATCGTGTTGTTGCAGCGACACACCAAAGATAAATGCATAGCTTTTTTGTTGTGTCGCATCAACACATTTTATATACCAGCCTTCAAAGTAATTTCGCTTTTGCCAATTTCCCTGAAAAACTTCTGGTTGAAAGATTCGCATGTCTCCCGACTCCTTTTTTCGATATTTTTTTGATTATACGCTCTTTTCGTGGTGCTTACTAGCAAATTAATCTGAAAACTTTGCTTAACAATTGAAGATTCGTTATACTAGAAAGTAAATAACCTAGGAGGAACTTTTTGTGAATACATTACTCAAGCATCGACATCTCTTCTTATTTATATGGTATCTCTTACTTTTTTATTTTTTAGTTGCGCCAATTTCGCTTCTCGTCCAAAACATTTATTTTTATTTTGATCCTGCTGCTTTAGCGGCCTTTGAACAGTTGTACAGTTCTGGCGCTAATGATGCCCAACTGCTTGTTGCAACAGCCATTCCTTCAGCACTGATTAATCTCGTTATTTATACATTAGCGGCCGTGCCAATGTTTGCCCTTCTCCATGATGAACTTGATCAATCTTTTGCACTAGGTTGGAAAAATAAAAAACAATTTACTTTTCAAGTCATCCGTGGCTATCTCTTAATGCTTGCTTTCAGCTTTATTGCCTCACTCGCAATGATGCTCCTTGGACTAACAGATAGTTCCGCTAATCAACAAAGCGTGGAATCATTAATTTCTTTAGTTCCATTCCTCACAACAATTACTGTTGTTATTCTCGCTCCGTTTGTTGAAGAAATTGTTTTCCGCTACTTGTTAATTAAAGGCTTAAAAAAATATCTACCACTCTGGGGTGCAGGAGTCATTTCTGTTCTTGTTTTTGCCACTATTCATGTTTTACAAGCTGGCGATTTCATCAATATTATCCCTTATTTAGCTTTAGGGGCAGGCTTGACAATTGCCTACTTGCGTACAAACAATATTATGGTCTCAATTGCACTGCATTTTATTCAAAACTTGATTGCCGTCTTGATCTCACTTTCAATTTTGTAAGTAGTCATAGCTTGCACTATGCTGCCTTTTATAGTACAATGCAACTGCAGATATTTCTATTAACCACTTTTCCCTGTTTTTTGGAACCAAAATGGGAGGAGTGGTTTTTTTGCGTGCAAATACTAATTTTCAGAAACAAAGGAGTTTTTCTATGTCGCTCAAACAGACAAATAAAATGGCAACCCGTTCTATCTTACCTTTACTATTGACAATGTCTTTTCCAGCAATGGTTTCGATGTTTATCCAATCTATGTACAATATTGTCGATAGCATGTTTATTTCTCACTACAGTGCCGAGGCTTTCACGGCTGTTTCGCTAGCTTTCCCCATTCAAAACTTAATTCTCGCTTTTGCTGTCGGAACCGGAGTTGGTGTAAACGCACTTGTTTCCAGACGTCTAGGTGAACAAAATTTCAAAGGAGCAAACACAGCAATTAGCCATGGGTTACTCTTGACTTTTGTGACAGCACTCATCTTCATCCTAGTTGGCATTTTTTGTATCGAACCGTTTTTTAGTCTTTTTACAGACTCTGCTGTCATTTTAGCACTTGGTTCTACTTACACGACTATTATCACATGCCTTGCATTTGGTACACTATTTCATATTGTCATCGAAAAAATTTTCCAAGCAACGGGAAAAATGCTTTTCCCCATGATTTTCCAAGCTGTCGGTGCAATTGTGAACATCATACTCGATCCAATTTTAATTTTTGGTTTATTTGGATTTCCTGAACTTGGGATTGAAGGTGCTGCTTGGGCGACAATTATCGGGCAGTTTTCAGCAATGTTTTTAGCTGTTGCCACGCTCTTCCTGACGAAAAGTTTTATCGAAATTAACCTGCGTACTTTCCGTTTTGACTGGCAAATTGTTCGTGATATTTATACAATTGGGATTCCTGCGATTGTGATCACTGGGATTGGTTCCATTCTCGTGACAGGGATGAACAGTATTTTGATTCGCTTTTCAGATGCTGCCGTTGCCCTTTTCGGTATTTTCTTTAAACTACAGTCATTTATTTTCATGCCGATTTTAGGTCTTACACAAGGCGCAATGCCAATTATTGGCTTTAATTTTGGTGCCAAAAACGCACAACGCATTCAAGAAACAATTAAATGGAGTTTGATCGTCTCTCTGCTTTTGACTATCACTGGTATGCTCTTCTTCATCTTAGCACCTAGTACTTTACTCCAGTTATTTGATGCTTCACAAGAAATCCTTCTCATTGGCCAAACTGCTTTGCCAATGCTCAGCCTCAGTTTTATCCCAGCTACCGTGGCAATTATTTTTTCAACTGTTTTCCAGGCAACTAAACGTGGTGGATCCTCACTAGTTGTTGCCTTATTACGTCAAGGTATCATTATTATCCCCTTGGCGCTCATACTCGCCCCTTTCTTTGGCTTAACGGGGATTTGGTTTACTTTCATCTTTGCTGAAGTTGTAGCTGCAGCAACTGCCGCCATCCTTTTCACACAACTCAAACAACGCGAACCAATTTTTACGCAACACCAGCAATTTGTCCAACAACAGTTCATAACTGACTAAATAAGCAAAAAAAAAGCAAGGAGTCAACGCCTTGCTTTTCATTTTAATATTTAGTCAATAATTTCATAAATCAATGGTAATTTTGTTGCCGGTTCTGCTTGAATAGTAATTCCTGAGATAACTGTTTCAATTTCTTTTGCAACATCTTCTCGGTTCGCATGTAAATAGGCAACTGCTTCCCCGACCGCAACCGCATCACCAACTTTTTTCGCCAAGACAACACCAACACCATAATCAATCGTATCATCTTTCGTTTGGCGACCAGCTCCAAGTGTCATTGCTGCATGCCCTAATGCAATAGCTTCTATTTCGTGAATATACCCTGCTTTAGGCGCGGGTACTGCAATAACATAAGCTGCTCCTGGCAATAAATCTAAATTTTGAATCATTGCTAAGTCACCGTGTTGTGCCACAACAAAAGCTTCAAATTTTTCGTAGGCTTTTCCATTCGCAATATTAGCTTCGAGCATTGCTCTTGCTACTTCCACACTGTCAGCATGACCTGCAAAATAAACCATATATGAACCAATAACCAGGCTAAGTTCTGTTAAATCTGCTGGTCCATGTCCTTTTAAAGTCGCAACAGCTTCTTTAATTTCTAAGGCATTTCCGATTGCAAAACCTAGTGGTTCTTGCATATTTGTCAAAAACGCTGCGGCTTTTCGCCCTGAATGATCTGCGATATCAACCATCGCTTTTGCTAGTGAGCGTGCTGATTCGATATCTTTCATGAAGGCACCACTACCAACCTTAACATCTAAACAGATTGCATCACTTCCTGCCGCAATTTTTTTACTCATAATTGAACTTGCAATTAATGGGATAGAATCAACTGTCGCTGTCACATCTCGAAGGGCATATAATTTTTTATCTGCTGGTGTTAATTCACCACTTTGACCAATCACTGCGATATGAAGATCATTTACTTGTTTAATGAAAGTTTCTTCACTTAATTCAATCTGGAAACCTTTAATAGCTTCTAATTTATCAAGCGTTCCACCTGTGTGCCCTAAGCCACGCCCACTCATCTTTGCAACAGGCACACCTACTGAAGCTACAAGCGGAGCTAACACGAGTGTCGTTTTATCACCAACGCCACCTGTTGAATGCTTATCAACTTTAATACCAGCAATACTACTAAGATCAATTTGATCCCCAGATTCTACCATTGCCATTGTGAGTTCTGTCATTTCGGCTTTTGTCATACCTTGATAAAAAATTGTCATTGCCAAGGCACTCATCTGATAATCAGGAATTGTTCCATTTGTATATCCAGTAATAATCCAGTGGATTTCTTCGGCAGTCAGTTCAAGCCCATTTCGTTTCTTTTCAATTAAATCAACCATTCTCATGTGTCCGGTCACCTCATTTATTAAATTCACTTTTCATTATAGCACTTCTCAACTAAAACCCTAGGCTTTCTCTTTAAAAACCTGATATTTTTGTATTTATTCTTTTTTTTGTTATAATATTTTTTGTTATATATAATAAAAGAAATAGATGCATTCGTCATCGTTAAAGGAGCTGTCATTTATTATGCCTAAAATTATTTTAATTCGCCATGGTGAAACTGATTGGAATCGCCAAGGACTTATTCAAGGTCAAACCGATAACCCCCTCAATGAATTAGGGATGAGTCAAGCAAAAGCTGCCGCACCACTTTTTCAGAACACGCGGATTGATGCCATTATTGCGAGTCCTATGATTCGTGCTCGTCAAACTGCTGAATTACTTGCAACAGAAATTGGCTATGATTGTGATGATATTTTGTTTGATAGCCGGATTATCGAACGTGATTTCGGTGCTGCTAATGGTATGCATGTTCGTGATATTTATGAGCAAGTTTTCACAGGTGAAGTTGATCACCTTGAAAGCGAAGCTGCTATCATGGATCGTGTCATGGAAGGAATTACGGAATTTGCTTATGCATATCCAGACCCAGAACAAGTCGTTCTTGTCGTTGCTCATTCACATGTAATCAAAGCAGCTCTTCACGCAATTGCACCTGAAACATATAGTTTCCGCGAACGTTTAGTCAACTTAAGTGCGAACTACTTTACGTTTGATCATAAAACTGAAGCATGGACAATTGAAGCAACAAATGTCACTGTCGCAGGTAGTGATAACGAAACAAATGTCTAAACTCATATGTCCAAATCATTGATACCTCATTGAGGTATCTTTTTTATTCTGTCCGCTCGCATCTCGCGACTTCACTCATGCGAGATTTCCAGCAATCGCATCCTGAATCGCTCTCATAAAATTAAAATAAAATGAACGACAACATCTTTGTTTGGATGTAATTCTGCAAAGAATCAGCCTCTAGCCCTTTATTTTCGCCACTTCATAGTTTTTTGATGTTTTTTCAATATTTAAATGAGAAAAATTAAAATTTCAGCGAAAATTTGCTTTTATTTTGAAAGTGTGTTAGGGTTGAGGAGTTCAGATGAAGAAACACTTTTTCTGATGAACATTTTGAAAAGAGTGAGTATTTTGCGAAAGCTTTTCCGATTCTTTTATAACGAAAAGAATCACATTTAGGAGGTAGAAATTTTTATGAACAGGCAAGGACAAGAACCGTCCACCAAGCAAGCACGCTTAAAACCAACGATTTTACGCGCTTCTCAACTTACGGCGTTAGTCATGACTATGGCTTTTGCTGCGGTCGGTTTCGAACCAGCACCTAAAGGTGTATATATCCAAATTGACGATACAGTGACGTATCAAGAAACAACAAAAACTAATGTTGCTGATGTGTTAGCAACAAGCGATTTGACAGTGGAAACTGGCTCAATTATTTTGCCAGGTGAACAAACAAACGTTCAAGATGGAATGTATATTACAATTTCAACACCAAAAACAATTACACTTCAAATTGGTGCCACAACAAGTGAAATTGAAACAACAGCCCTGACTGTTGAAGAATTAATCACTGAGCAACAAATTGATGTCAACAAAAGCAAACTCCAAACTCTTTCACCACAAGATTATGTTAAAGAAGATACAACTATTGTATTTAATGAGACAGAAATAAAAGAAGAAACAATTCAAGAATCACAACCACTAGGTGTTGAATATAAGGCTGATGATTCACTTTTTGAAGATGAAGAACAAATCGTTCAAGATGGAATTGATCAAACAATCGCTAAAACATTTGCCGTTACCTATGTGAATGGCGAAGAAACAACGCGTTCATTACTCAATGAAACAATCACAACTGCTGGGCAACCACAAATTATTGCTCAAGGTACTAAGGTACGACCAGTTGAACCTGAACCAGTTGTCGAACCTGTTCAAGCAGAGACAACTTCTGTAGCCACTGCTCCTGTTGCTGCTCCTGTAGTAGCACCAGTAACAACAAATGTTGGGACATTTGAAATGTCTGGTTATAGTATTGAAGGTTCTTGTGGAACTGGTGCTTGTTACACAGCATCTGGTTATAATATTGGTTCTTCACCATACTATAACCATCCACAATATGGACAAATTCGTATTGTCGCTGCCGATCCAAGTGTTTTACCATTAGGAAGTATTATCGACATTGCTGGCTTTGGTCGTGCAATTGTTCTTGATACAGGTGGCTATATTAAAGGAAATCGCCTTGATTTCTTATTCGCTACGGATGCTGAATGTTTTGCATGGGGACGAAATAACGTTTCTGTAACTATTGTTGAATAAACGCCAATACAAAAAAAGGCTGAACCAAAGGTTCAGTCTTTTTTGTTACCAAATTATAGTTTGACTCGTGATTGGAATCGTTACCTGACAGCCACGTGATGTTTGCTCTGTTTGATATTTTTTTCCATCACAGATAACTTCCGACACCTGACTCCCAACTAGCGTCATTGCCAATTCTCGATACGTAGATTGGTAGCCAGCATGTTGCACCTCAATTTTGAGACTATTTTCAGTTAACGCGAAATTTGTTACAGTATACTCTCCCGCTTCGTAAGCAAACGTTTCACCGTCATCTTGATAATGCGAGTACGTTCCTTCGCCAGGATAAAGATCTAGGGCTAAACAGGTAATACATTTTTCACCAATATAATTCTGAACTGGATAATGCGGAATAATACTTCCTGCTTTGACAAACATTGGAATATCAGCTAATCCAGCCTCAATAATATGCGATGTACCACCAGCATAGCTTTCGCCACGCCAATAATCAAACCAACGTGCTTCTGGTAAATAAACAAGCCGTTCACGCGCTCCTTGTTCAATAATTGGTGCAACTAATAAACTTTCACCAACTAAGAATTGTGTTGAGAGTTCACGAACACGTTCATCAGCCTGGTAATGTAACACAAGTGGACGCAATACTGGTAAACCATGGGTTTGCATTTGCCAAATTAAATCATAAAAATACGGCAATAAACGATACCGCAAGCGAATTGCTTCACGAACGTGATTGAGCGTCTGAGAATCAAAGCAATCAGGCTCTTGGCTGCGGGTAAATACCGAGCTATGATTTCGGAAAAGTGGTGAAAAAGCACCAACTTGAGTCCAACGAATTAATAATTCTGGTGTCGTATCAAAACCAAATCCACCAACATCTGTACCAATCAATGAAAATCCACTGAGTCCAAGATTGAGTTGTTGTGGGATTGCTAATTGCAAATGATCCCAAAAACTATGGTTATCGCCAGTCCAAAAAGTTGTATATCGCTGTGTTCCTGCATATGCACCACGTGTAATAACAAATGGCCGTTTATTTGTCGCTGCTTTGATTCCCTCATAGGTTGCTTGGCACATGAGGTGACCATAAATATTATGTACTTCGGCGTGTGTTGATGGCCGACCATCATTCACAAATTGAACATCATCTGGCAATTGTCCTTCAAAACTTGCTGGTTCATTCATATCATTCCAAATTCCTGCTAGGCCTACTTCTAAATGTCTTCCAAGCTGTTTTCCCCACCAGATTCTAACTTCAGGGTTACTAAAATCAGGAAATGCCGAGTCTCCAGGCCAAACTTTATTGATGTAGACGACACCATCTTTATCAGTTGCAAAGTACCGTTTTTCGATGCCTTCATCAAAAGCAAAGTAACCACGCTCTTTTTTTATCGCTGGATCAATAATTGTAACAATTTTCGTTCCTTCTGCGACTAAATCCGCAATCATTTTTTGCGGCTCTGGAAAACGAGCATGTTCCCATGTGAAAATTTTAAATGCATCCATATAGTCGATATCGAGGTGGACAACATCGAGGGGAATTTCATGATCGCGAAAGCGTTGGACTAAATCGCGAACTCGTGCTTCATTTTCATATGACCAACGACTTTGTTGATATCCTAGCGTCCATAATTGTGGGAGTGGTGAGCGCCCTGTTAATTGCGTATACCGTTGGACAACATCTGTTACCATCGGGCCAGCAATAAAGTAGTAATCTAAATTTCCATCATTGGCACCGAAGTAATAATAATCCGCATTTTCTTTCCCCATATCAAAATAACTTTTAAATGTATTGTCAAAGAAAATTCCAAAAGCACCGATTTGGCGATGAGTGATAAAAAAAGGTACTGATTTATACAAAGCCTTATGACTTTCGACATGGGGTGATGGATCATCGGTATTCCACATTTCATATGCATAGCCTCGCTTGTTTAAAAAACCAGTCTTATCCCCTAATCCATAGAAACTTTCATCCCCAATAAGAGACTTGATGACTTCAATTTTTTGTCTTGGGGTACTTCGTTCTAATTTATGCCCTTCTGATTCAGCATCATCATTCATCCCACGGCGCTCAAAGCCTTGCCGTTCTCCCCGATAATCAGCTACAAGTAATTCCCCCGCTTGATTATAAATATCAATGTAACCACCATCAAACACCGCTACTTGTAATGCTTGTGTCTTCATCCACGTACATGTCGGTGTTTCTTCAATCCCCAAAGTGACCGTCTCATCCCCATCCCAGACAACTGCTCGCGAAAAATGATCATCATAGCGGAGACCAACAAAGACATTCATGACTTCGGGACTCAAAAAGGTAAGTGTAAGTTCGTGATGTTCAAAAGTAATCGTGACACAATTTTTGTTTTGTCTCACTGCTTGTTTGTTTCCATAATTCATGTGAATTCTCCTTTTTTTGTTTTCTCTTTTAGTATAATCGTTCCGAACTTGAAAAAATATGGTTGATTTTAACCAAAAAAGCTATGATTTTGACATCTTTTCCAGCCTTTTTATTGACATAAACACCTATTCACTTTATCATAGTGTGACAATTCGACTTAACAGTCGGTATGGAGGTTAAGAAAATGAAAAAGTTTGTACATACAATTACGATTCATCGTCCAATTCACGAAGTTTGGTCAGCAATTTTGAGTGAGCCAAAATACCGAGCCTGGACTTCGGTTTTCCATGAAAATTCTCATTTTACTGGCACATGGGTAACAGGGAATGAACTGTTGTTCAGTGACGGGAAAGATGGGATGATATCTGAAGTAACAGTTTGTGATTATCCGACAACAATTGAGCTTGTAACCCGCGGCCTGCTGCAAAATAATATGCCCGATTATACTAGTAGTCTTGCTTTACCTTGGATTGGGACTACTGAGCGCTATGAATTTACAATCATTGATGCACAAACGACACAATTTCACGTTATGATGTCGGTCAATCCTGATTTTGCTGCTGAGTTTGAAACAACGTGGCCTGCAGCCTTACTTCGTTTAAAATCAGTTTGTGAAACAAATATTGCGAGTTATCAGACGATTACACTTGTCGCTGATATCACTGCCCCACTCACAACTGTTTGGCAGGCTCTCCTGAATCCTGATGATATTCAAAACTGGAACTTTGCTGATCCGAGTTGGTATTGTCCGGCAGCTATCAATACTCCCGATGTTGGTGGTCGCTTTTGCTATACGATGGCGGCCCGTGATCAAAGCATGAGTTTTGATTTTACTGGTACATTTACAACAATCCAACCAGAATCTGTGCTCGAATATTTACTTGATGATGGTCGCTTTGTTTCAATCCAATTGACGCAACAAACTGACAGCATCCACCTTGTTCAAAAATTCGATGCAGAAACTGTTAATTCGCTCGAACTACAACGTCAAGGCTGGCAAGCAATTCTCGATAATTTCACCGCCTACGTTGAAACTAAATAGACAAAAAAACAGCGCAGACTATCACTGTACTTGCACATGTAGGTACGATGATAGTCCGTGCTGTTTTATTTTTGTTTCATGACCTGTTCTTGATACCGAAATTCAATAATTGTCCGAATAAGTTCCCATGGTAACGGTTGATTCAATGGAAATTGAATTGAACCTTTCGCCCATTTATATCCCCGTTCAACTAACTCGGCCTGTACACATGCAACGCCACTCGGACCTGGATACAAGCCAATGTGTTTTTTAAAGGCAGCAAAATGGATCATATTCCCATTCAGATAAAACGTTGGCATTTGATAGCTCATTTTCTCAGTTACTTCCGGTGCAATTGTATGAATTAATTGGCGTAACTCTTGCAATTGGCTTTGGATTTCTGGTGTCATTTCGGCAATATATGTATCAATTTCTGGTGAATAGTTCATTGATTTTCTCCTTAAACATTATTTTCGTGTGTCACAATATGTGTAATTGTTGTTGGTAGCGGTTGTAAATAAGTAGCAAAAAAGCGTGGATATGCTTTAATTGTCTCAAATTGTTGAATTGGTACCCAAACCATTCGTTCATTATTTCCTGATTTTGGTGTTTGCCATGTAAGCCGCCCTTGAGATTTCATCAAAAAATAAAAAGTAATTTCATGACAATCGAGACCTGCTAAACTGCCACTACTATCAGTAAAAAAATTCTCATGAATAAACGCGAGGCGCTCAACTTCGTACTCAATCCCCGTTTCTTCCCAGACTTCGCGAATGACGGCAGCTTCGGCCGTTTCCCCATGTTCGACAGCACCACCGACAGAATAAAAATACGTATCGTCATCATTACAAGCCATGAGGACATCCGAATCCTCAATAATAATTGCAGCGGCTCGATAACGAAACCAATTATTTTGCTTGATTACACAAATATCTTTATTCTGCAAGCTCATCATCACAAATTGCTAGCACTTCCGGATAAAGCACTGCACTCACATATTGCTGCATAAATTCATAGGTAAACAAAATCTGTTCACTATCTTTGACGTTGTTAATCGGTTCATAGTAGCGGAAGCGGACCTCATCAAAATCGTCATCGGCATCACTTGGTGATAAGACCGTTGAAAACGCATTGAGGTCAGTATTTAAGACATTTAAAAACTCAAGCATCGACCAACGTACTTCTGGTGCTAATTTTTCGGTTACTACTATCCATTCAATCGAAATCGCTGTTGGAGTCATTACGATGATTGTCGGGACGACATCACTCCCAGGTACGTCAACGAGTTGTTCCGATTCAAAATAATCCCCTTCAGCAAATGTTGTTTGCGCAAACATATCAATTTGGTGCCGTTGTAAGTACTCCGCAAAATTTCTCGCTAATTGTGTCTTCATCACACACTCTCCTTTCGATTTAATTTTATTGTACCTGACAAAAAAGCACCTGACAAGTTCTGTCCACATTTGCAGATACATCTCGTTCATTTGGCTGTATACTGACTTAACTTATTTGCTCCCCCATAAAAAAATTGGCATTCACTCACTTAGCTTTTACCTTTTGAGTGTCAAAGTTTTCTTTCCAATATGTGAACGTTATAATTGAGAAACTCTTTTTGTTCGCCAGTGTCATTAAAATGATTTTTTTGCCAAAAACATTTGGCTTGTTGATTAGCTTCAATACAACCTAAGCGAATCCGACTGATTTCCTTTTGGCGAAGATACACACTTAATTCTTGAATAATTTGACTACTTACTTGTTGGTTTTGATAGTTTTTATCAGTCATCAATAATCCAATATATGCCGTCTGCTGATTGGGGTACTGCCAAATCAAGTCTAAAATAGCAACTAGCTGGCCTGCTTGTGTATAGAAACCGAGAAAATATTTATCGCTTACTTCTTTCCCAGGAGGGAAACTTTCAATTCCGGCAATTACTCCTTCGTATGTGAGTGGCTCGCATAAATAATGATAGTATTGTGGATTTGTCGCACACAACTCATACACTGCTTCACTATCTGCCCGCAATAATCGTTTCACTTGATACTGTGTTGAAATTTGCGTATAGTCTATCATTTTCTATCTCCTTTAAAAAAGCACCGCCAAATGCGGTGCTTGAAAATTATGCTTCTTCGTTGTCTTCGTCTTCTTCAAAAATTTCTGGAAGAATTTCCTCATCTAACACTTCTTGAACAAATGCAAACATTCCTAAGACAAAGCGTGGTACTTGATCTTCTTCAACCGCAACTGTATCACTTAATGTTAGGCGTAAGTGATCACCAGGAAATTCATGGATATCTTTTGTTGATAATGTGAGCTTTAATGGCACGTTGTCATTAAAGAAGTTACAATACTCGAGTAAATTCAAACGTTCTGTATCTGAGATTTCACCGATACGAATATAAAAATTAACAGTTGCTGTTTCTTCTACAAGTTCAATATCACCATATACTAAAATTTCTTCAACATCATCTCCGAAGTAGAAAAGAAAATCATCACCATCTTCATCTTCATTGATATCGTGTGTAAATAAAGTTTCAAGTTCCGAGTCACTAATAAAGTCAGCAAATAATTGCCCATTTGTTGTCATAATTTCTGCCATTTTCGAGTTCCCCCATTTGTGTGGAATTTGAACACGGGTTTCACACTTACGTGTTATTCATTCGTCTTCAAATTTAGTATAACGAATTACGCTAGACTTTACTACAGATAATCTTGAATTTAACAATTTTATCGCAATCAGACATGCAACTTACATTGCGTTTGATGACTCCGACTTGCACCAGTGCTCACACGCATTCGTACGATAACGACTGATAGAATCCTTGCTCACTCAACTCCCCTATCGAACTTTCTTCAAGAATACATTTTTCTTGCTTTTAGCTCCATATCTTGCAAAATCGAAAATGACTGAATCCTTCCTTTGGAATCCAGCCACTTCTTTATTTTCTTGCCAAGCCCATCTAAGGTTATTTTTACTTGATCACCAGAAGCAGATGTCTCCTTAATTTTCTGGTTTGAAACACCGGTGTCAGCACTCTCTTATTAAAACATGCTTCCTCCTTCTCCTTCTTCGTCAAGCCCGTC
>JTLC01000039.1 GCA_000798955.1 Firmicutes bacterium ZOR0006
TTCAGACCTCCTATAGAATATGTTTCACTGTTTATTCTATAGGAATTTTCAATTAAAGTGGTCTACTATTTTACGAGCATTTCAGACCTTTTTGGTCTACTTTTATCTTAGCATTCATACTTGTTAGCACCACATAGCGCGAACGCAATAAAATAAGAATCACAATTATTAAAGCAATCAAGACAAGTGCCATGACTAAGACACGCGCTAATTCAGCCGTATTTGACGCTGCTAGCTTTTCAAATTCTGTCAGTAAAAACAACATTCCAATTGGTAGCATTGCTGGAATTATGACTTCTTTCCATGACTTTTGCTTTTTAAAAAATTGGAGAAAATGGACTAAACTATAGCATACAAAAATAATTACCAGAAAATTATTAATATCACCATTCATATCAAATACCTCAGATGAATAAATCCCTCTCATTATCACTATTGATTCGTGGTCATAATGAGATAAGCACTTGTAATTATAGCGAACTTATGTAAAAAAGCAAGCGCCTTTTATCAGCATAACCGCGTGAAAGAAAACGCTTTTTTATCTGTTTCTTGATTTGAAAATAAATAATTGCTTAATTTTTTCAGGATTCTGTCAGGACACCCCAAAACTCCAGGTTTTCTGCCAACTTTCATGAATTTTTTGTAAGTAAAATTCAGGTTTTTATCGTTAAAATCTAATTTACTTTTTGAATAATTCAGCGATTAACCGTGCTGCCTGGCGGCTCGCTAGGACTGTTGGCTGAATTGGTCGCTGCCAAAAGCTTTCGAGTAAGTCTTGTAAGTCCGCCGTGGTCAAGTTCGCAAACCAACCAAAATGGTGACTTTGCTTAGCAGTTGCCACCGCCTGAGCCCCAGCGATTTGGTTTTCCACACAGGCGATTGTCGCCAAATTTCGTCCTGTTGCCAAAACCTCATACATCGTCGTACTCCCCGAACTCAGCACGTGTGTCACCTGAGCAAGTAATGGATACAAACTTGGGACTGGTGGGGAAAATGTGAGCCACGGTTGTGGGTAGCGCTGTTGATAGCTTGCCACACTTTTGGGAAATGCCGGGCCAATCACAATAATAGTTGGTAGTTGCATCGCAATGAGCGCCGATAATACTTGCTCCGTCACTCGTTCGGGATCAGTACTCCCAAAAGTTACAAGCAGCTTCCGCTCGGCTGGCAGCGGTGGTTGGTGAAAATATTCAGGTGCCAACAGGCAATATTCGGGACCTGCAACACTTCTCACTGCTAAAGTTGCGGGAAATGGTTGCATAAAGCCGGGACGAATGATGTCTAGCCTTTGGCGTACTGCCGGCGTGCACTGCGCAATCAGTGTTTGGACCGTTGTCAGGCCGGTTTGTGTTTGGATTGGTGCATCATCATCAAAAAGAACAACAGGAGCCAGTGTCGCCAATGCCGCAATATCATACCCACACCAATCATAACTATCAATGACAATGCATGCTGGTTGATACTCATGAATAGCTCGCATTGCTTGGGTGCTTGCTACTTGTACAACTGCAAAGCCTTGTTGCCTAACAAATGCGGCTCCTAAGTCACTGCTTGCTGGTGCTGAATATGTTCGCATCACAAATAATGGTGTCACTTCACTTCGGAGGGCGGTGGCTAATCGTGACATCCGCATAATATGTCCCATTCCGAGTTGTTTGCCACCTTCAGCAATAATGACAATTTTCATCATTTTCTCCCCTTTCGTCGCTTTTTTTCATCATACCATATTCATGAGTCAGTTGTCGTTCATTCTTCGGTGAATCTTATGCTGTTTCTCATGGTTTTTCGCTCGACTTCTGAAAAAGCTTTCGCTACACTACCGCTAGAAAAAGGAGCCCCTGACGCTCCTACTACCTGAAAGGAGTTGTCTTTCATGTTCAAACGCATTTGCCAAATACTTGCTATGGTACTCCTTTCTGTTTGTGTCGTATTTTTAGCAAGTACGCTATTTTTTGTGAGTCGTTTTACAATGCCACCAACTATTAGCCAGGAAACACTTCTACAGCAATTAGCTGATCAAGGCGTGAGTGATCCGACCCGTATTTTAGCACTCGGACAAGATTTTTCGCTCACAAGCCCTTTTGGTTATCGCATTGATGCCACTTTACTGCCTGCAGAAGATCAAGCCTCTCATCGCTATATTATTTTAAACCATGATTTTGGCCGTGATAAAACGGCTAGTCTCGCTTACTACGAGCTTTTTCACAAGTTAGATTTTACTGTGATTATTTATAGCTCGCGAGCACATGGTGAGACCGGTGCAGCAACGATGAGTTATGGCGAAAATGAAAAATATGATTTACAAGCACTCGTCAAGCAAGTATTACTCACTGACCCACAGGCACTTATTGGTCTACATGGTGTTGGCTTAGGTGCTGCAACTGTTCTCGAATATGCTGAAATTGCTAGCCTTGAAATTGATTTTTATATTGCTCAAGGCTCATTTCAAGATTTTCGCAGCTTATTAATGTATGAAACGGCAAAACGCTATCCGCAGCTCACTCACCTTCCTTTAGTTGAGACAATCAGTTGGTGGGTCCATTTCACGCGTGCCTTCGATGCTCAAGCTGCGAGCCCACTCCAAGCGATTGCCGAAATTCCCCAACCACTCTTGCTCATTTATGGAAGTGAAGATCCTTATCTCGCTTTTGGTCAAACGCTGGCAACGGCAGCGAGTACGCCGTTCGCTGAATTTGCAGTTATTGAAGGGGCTACTGCTCAAACCGTCTACCAAACCAATCCTGAACAGTATCAAGAATTGATTCAAACCTTTATTCGCAACACAATTGAACCACTCGTTTTTCGTTAACAAAAAAAGCTACCGCACAATGTGCGGTAGCTTTTTGCCTGCCGTTATTCAAAAACAAGATATTTATGTAAGACGTATTCCGCGATCACGGCTTTCGTCAATGGTTCTGCTGGCAGCTCGTGGCGAGCGATTGCCAATTCCCGATCCTCAATATCAACATAGACTGTTGATGCTGTTTCATGGAAAGCACGAATTTTTTGTTCAATAACGGTAAAAATGACTTTTTTCATCTTGCCACCTCCTAGCTCATAATAATTTTCCTTATTATAGCAGATTTATTTTTTTTGGCAAATGAAAAAGCACAAAAGATGATTCCCTTGTACTTTCCGGCTTATTTTTTGGTTATGACTTTAGCTGTCAGCCACAATCCGAGGCGGTAGAGGCAGAAAGCAGCTAGCGCGAGAAAACTTGCACCGACAAAGAGCCATTTTAATTGGCTCATCCATGGTGCGAGACTATCAATAACTGGTGTCACTGTCGGGTAACGCCAAAATACGAGGGTGATACTGATGTTTTCCAGCAAATCAAAAATTAACGCAAGTGTCGGTAACCACAACACTAACCAAAACCCCCGCCAAACGCGTGGTTGGCGCCGGAGCAAGACGGCAAGATTCACACTCAAAAAGAACCAATAGACAAATGGCCAAATGAGATCGAATGTATAACGAATTACAGTATAATAAAAGCGTCCTTGTTCGCCGTATGCTGCAGCTACTTCATACAAATATGCCTGTGTATATACACCGGCCGTATCGAGTGCAAGTTCACTCCCAATCAGTGTCACTGAAAGTTGTGACATCCACGGTAAAATCAGGACAACGAAAATGAGCATCAACACATTCGCGATCATGACGAAATGCCACTGAATGCGTTTCGCTTGACGTTCAACTAACATCTGCTTCTCCCCCTTCTTTCCTTACTGTTTCGCTCTCCGCTGTTCGTGTCAACTGCATGATTAATGTTTGAAACAGTTGGAGATTTTGTTTAGTTTGTTTCATTGTATGACTACAAATGACGGTGTCAGCGTGCCAAACCGTCACGGTTATTTGGTAGGGTTCGACAAGGAACCACTGCATGTGTAAATCACGGACATTCCACGCTTCACCAGTTGTTAACACACAGCGACGATGTTGCCATGTAATCCCACTTGGTATGAGTGGAGGCGCAAGTTGCCATAATTGTTTCAACAACCCATACACTTCCGCTGTTGGCACCGTTCGCTCGATAAAGTGAACCTGCGTTGTCGGTTGTCTTGTCTGCGATGCTTGCTGGGATGACAGTGGTGGCCGGAATGTTTCGACAAGCTCCCAGTTTGGTTCTTGGTGACGAAAGGCGAGAAACACCTGTTTGAGATCAAGGGCATCGGCTAGTGCTTGATGCTGAATGGTTTCTCCCAAACCAAAAATACGTTTACTATTCACTAAACTAAGTTGGTGTTTTTTTATGCCAATTTTCGCAAACAATGGTGGAATAACATGTGGTTGTAAATCTTGAATCTTTTCAACAAACTGGGCAAATCGCCCAGTATAATTATTAACGACAAGGGTCTGCTTCAAGGCGACTTGATCATAATCTCCCCAACTCCACCAAACAATATCATGTGCAAAATCCTGTTCATAGCGCTGCAATTCTGCTTCAAACTCACGAACAAAGACAGCAAATGGTGGTGCTTGATTAATCTCTTCTTGCGTCAATTTGGTTAATTCTCGAATCCGCCGTGTTAATTTTTGATTGCTTTTCTTGGTGGGACGGACGAGTTGCTCATAACGTGCAACTTCCTGATTCGTTTGATCGATAATCACACAACCAAGAGCAATTAATTCTACTGATTGTAAGCGTGGGGCATAGCCACTCGTAAATTCACAATCAATAAAGCCATAATACTTCCCCATGTTTGCCACCTCAACTCTCTTATTTCAACTATAGCACTTTCGGAAAAAAACAACAATTGGCAAAAAAAAGCTCTTTCAGCTAAATGTGTCGCTTTCTAGCGCCTTTCGGACGGTTTACAATTGAGTTTTCCAAGGACATTTGTTATTATTAATAAAGAGCTTTCATTATTAAAGAAATGTTAGCAATTATTTAGAAATGAGGTTCATTTTTTTATGTCAACGTTGATTTTATCATCACAGCCACGTCCACAGTTGACGCCCTATTTCAGCGAACTCCTCCCTGCTCAGTATGCAACACCACAGACAGTGAGTGCCCGGCAGCTGTATGAGGCTAATGTTATTTTAGTGATTGAACGAGATATTGCAACCCAGCTGACAAGCTTGCGTTTGCTTCCTTATAAACCTAATCAGTATCTTTTTTTTGTTGTCACGCCTGAACAAGTCGAAGCTATGGCGGAGCACTTACCTCGCGTGGCCAGTGAACAACCTCGTTTCGTTGATTATCTTGTGGCACCAATTTCACCCCAGACACTCAGTGTCCGTTGCGCTCTTTTGCAACAACGGCAAGCTCATTATGCTGAGTTCACGACGCACTTCCCGGCAGCAGCACAATTACCAGCTTTCATTTCCTCATTTAGCGAGCTGGCATGGTACAAAGATGAACACTTATGTTACCAATATGTCAATCAAGTCTTTCTCGATTTTTTTGGCAAAACACATGAAGAAGTCATTGGCTTGACTGATGAGCTCATTTGGCCAGAAAATTTGCACTATTTTAGTCATCAATCTGACCATTGTGTGCTTGAAAATCATGAGACGAGTATTGAAACCGCCTTTTTTACCGGTGCGAAATCAACAGCTTTCTTTCAGGTTCATAAAACCCCGCTTTTCAACGACGCTGGTCAATTCACCGGAATTTTTTGTTTTACGAAAAACCTCACGTCTTTAAAGACGATTGAACAAGAAGTGCAAATTATTTTTGAAAGTTTACCCTTAGCTGCTTGTGTACGCGATTTAAATGGGATCATTCTCCATGTCAATCAACGTTTTAATGATTTTTATCATCATGCTATTCAAGTCGGCGACAATTTTTTTAGTGAGGCCATTATCCCTTTACACGAAACCCGGCAACGAATTCATCAAAGTGATGCCGAAGTGGTGCGCACGAAACGACCAGTGACGTATCGTGAGGCGGTCAGCTTCCAATCGCAACAGTTGACTCTTGAAATCACGAAAGCGCCAATTCTTGATCTTGATGGCAATGTCACTCGCTTTTTATTGCTTGTTAGTGATGTCAGTGATCAAGTTGCCCACGAACAAGTAATTCGCAAGCTCGCATTTGAAGATCCACTCACTAACTTGGCGAATCGTAGTGGTTTATACGATATGTTACAGACTGATTTTCCTGATCGGCGCTTTGGTGCCATTTTCGCACTCGATATCGTCAATTTCAAACGTGTCAACGAACGCTTTAGTTATACTGTTGGCAATCATTTACTGCGTGAAATTGCGACGCGCCTCCAAAAGCTCTTTCCCGAGCATTTTGTTTGTCGGGATAGTGATGAATTTATCATTTTCTTAACATTTGCAACACAACCGCACTCCGATGAGCTCAACAGTCATGCTGAAGCAATTCTGGCGGCGCTTGAATTACCGTTTGAAATTCAAGGGACAACGTACACCTTCACTGCCAATATTGGCTATGTCGGTGCTGCTCTCGAATTTCCAGAGTTTGAAGATACTATTCATCATAGCGAGTTAGCGTTACAAGTCGCGAAGCAATTACCAAAACAAATGATTGTTGATTACAATAAAGGCTTAATGGCACAAGTGCGTGCGCGTGAAGAACTGATTCATGACTTTACCTTAGCGATTGAGGCGGCTGATATCGAATTAGCCTATCAGCCACAATACACACAAGATCGCCAAATTGTTGGTTTTGAAGCGTTATTACGTTGGCCAAATAACCCTTATCCGCAATTTAGCATTGCCGAAATTATTGCAATTATTGAAAAAACACCAATTATCCATAAACTCGGCTTGTTTGTTTTACATAAAGCTTTCGCATTTGCACGATTAATTAATTACCGACGGAAAACACCGCTCACGGTTGCAATCAATTTATCGGCTCATCAAGTTATGGATGCCAATTTTGTGGCAATCCTTGAGGAACTCATTGCGGAATACCAAATTAGCCCCACAATGATTGACTTAGAAATTACGGAAACGGTGTTGCTAGAAGATTTATCGGCGGCAGTGACCAAGCTCGATTACTTACAACAAATCGGCTTTCACATTTCGCTCGATGATTTTGGTACTGGCTATTCATCGTTAAACTATTTAGCGAAACTCCCACTCTCAAAAGTGAAAATCGATCGAAGCTTTACGATGGAACTTATGGCAAATAGCCATTACCAAACAGTGGTGAAAATGATTGTCGCCGCCTCACATGCCCTCAACTTTAAAGTAGTTGCGGAAGGTGTAGAAACCCATCACGAACTGGCAATTCTCAAGCAGTTTAATACCGATTATATTCAAGGTTACTATTTCTCAAAACCACTTGGTGAGAGTGAAGCCCTGAAACTAGCCTAAAATACAGCAAAGGAGCACCAAAAATGGTGCTCCTTTTTTTACGTTTGTTCTTCTTGCTGTCCATCAGCTAACGCCATTTGCCAGCGATCTTTCCCGGTTTTTTTCACTTGATACATCGCTTGATCAGCCAATTCATAGAGGCTCGCAAAATCACGGCTATGCGTTGGCGCTAAGGCGACACCGACACTACCAGAAATTTTATGCTGATGCTCATGTAAATAATAATTTTGAAACGCTTCACAAATTTGTTCGGCTTTACGGGTAATAATTTCTGGTTTGTGGATGTCTTTCAGGAAAATAATGAATTCATCTCCACCAATGCGGCCGACAATATCCGTATCCCGACAAGTTTTGGTCAAAAATTGAGCTACTTCACAAATCACTCGGTCACCGACTTGGTGCCCAAATTCATCATTCACATATTTGAAATCATCAATATCAATGAGGAAAAGTGCATGCATCGCTTCGGGCTGGTGTTCTAAAATTCCTGAAATCAGTGATTGTGTTGTCCCTTTATTGTAAATTCCTGTCAAAGAATCTTTTTGTGCATTGGCAATTAACTGTGCCATATGCTGATGTTGAGCATGAACATTGACGAGTTTGCCAATCGCTCGTTGAGGTAATTGATTTTCATCAAAAATTGTTGTGAAATAAATTTCATACCATTCAGCAGTTTTATAGGGAAATTTGATTGGGATTGTTAACGAAACTCGAGCCTCACCAGCACGAATTTGCGCAAATAAGTTTTCCCATTCGGCAGCAATTTTATCCGAAAAGCAACCGAGTGCTTGAAAACTTGCTGGTGTATAGTGACCTGCCGTATCTAAGCCAATCATCGTTAACGTTGTTGGTGCGATATCAAACTCATTCGTCGAGACGACATATTCGACAATCATTGTGTCTGATTGTTCGAGCGCGATTTTATATTTCATTTCGTTTAACTTCGCCCAGTCGAGTTGTTTCTGAATTTGTTGTTCACTACGCTGGTGTTCCGTAATGATAAACAAGGTAAATACACCAAAAACGAGTAACATTTGCGCTGTCAACCACGCTCCATGCCAATGCACGGTTTTCGCTAAACTCATAAACACACTTTCAGGCGCGACACTGATAATGGTCCAATCATTTATCCCTAATGGTTCATAGTAGGCAATGTACGCTTCATCACGGGTATACGTGAGCGTTCCGCTTGGTCGTACGACTAATTGTTCATTTGTCAGCTGCGATACTTTTTCGTTATTCAATTCGACATCTGTCATCGTGGCGGCATAATTTTCCCCATTTGGCACTTTTGTATTATTAAAGCTTGCAATGACTGTGCCTTCTTGATTAATAACATAGCCGAAACTTTGCCCAGAAAAAGACGGACTTTGCAGGTGTAAAATCACATCACGAACAGGACTCGTTCCGAAGAGGAGTCCTTGAAATTGTGTATTACTCATAATCGGAATTGCGACAACGATAGTATCAGCAACACTAGTGATGGCGGGCATCATGGACTTGCTCGCTTGATATTCTTGGAGCATTGTTCGCAAATTCAGCTGTACTGAATCAGAGAGTGGTTGACCATCATGCATGTACGCTTTGCCATCTTGGCTGATTAACCCTAGTGCATCAAATCCTGAATCTACTTGGATTGTTTGCAAAATTGGTTGTGCTTGTTCACCAGTGTAGTCACTTTCAATAATCCGATTGGCGATCAACTGCAGTGTCTCCGTTTGCCGTTGAAATGTCGTTTCAAAGAGTAACTTTTGGTTTTGGCTTGTTTGTTGTAACAGCTCTGATGTTTGTTCACGAAAAAGTCGATCAATCACATTCGTAAACTGCCCGACACCCATCCCAAACAATAGGCTGAATATGATAATCAACACAATATAAAAGTATTTCCGTTGGACAACTGTTAATTTTATTGGTTTTCCTAGTTTCATCTTTTTTCTTCCTGACATTTACTTCTTAGGTACTTTTAATGCTAATGCAAATAGATGCACCTGTCAAACACTCTCCTTGCCTTTGTTTGTTTTTTATGTATTCGTTAAGTCAATTTTAAAATTATCATGCCAACTAAATCCCCTTTATCACTACGACAAAAAAGCCACTCCTCATTTGCAATGGGAAGTGGCTTTAGTTGTACTTTGTTCTCATGCCCAATCTACTCCTGTGGACAATCGCTAGCTACTAGTCCGTTGGTGTGATATGATTGCATCGCAGTCAGACACTCTCGATGGAAACGTGCTTCCACCTTCTCCTTCTTCACCAAGCCCGTCATGTCAACTTCTTGTCTTCTTACTCCAAGTTTGCCATGACTACCACTTGGTCACCAGAAGCAGATGTTTCCTTATTTTTTATATCACTTTGATGCCCTTTGATTCACTTTGATGGCATCGCATCCGCTCTTGCCTTGGCTGCTTTGATGCAAGACCACGGTCAAACACTCACAACATGCTTCGCACTTCACTTCCTCGCCAGACATCTTCATCAATTTGAATTCCTTTACTCAATTGCTGCAGATTTTCTGGCATTCCGGAAGTGATTTTACCTTCAAGGCTTTGTTTGTAAAACCGTGCTCAGCACTTGGTTATTTGTCTACGAGTTTGCTGATGTTGCGGAGTTGGATTGAAATGGTTCCATCGGCTTGGTTGATGAATTCGATATAATCGGCATTACTGACGAATTCGCTGGGAACTCGGATTTCAATGCCGGTATCAGTTTTGATGACATGGGTTTTACCTGTTCGTTCGGCGACTTTGGCTGCCATGGGAATTGCTTGTGGGACAGCTTTTTCTTGGAGTTGTGCTTTAAAGGTTTGCTGTAATTGTGGTGCTCTGGCAAATACCTCTTCTGCGATTGCGGTTGGCTCGATTGGTGTCTCATTTTGAGCGGCTTCGACTAAATACTCTTTGACTTTCGCCAGGGCAATGCTTGGTTGGACATCATGATCTTGAGCAATTTGGGCGGCGACTTGATTGACAATTTTCAAACTTTCTTTTGGTGTCTGGGCTTCACGGCTACATCCTAAAATCAGCTCTGGGAGTACGAAGCGTTTTTCACCATCATAAACACGTTTCCGATCACGATAGACGAGTGTTAATGTTGCTAAATCAATTACAGCGTACGTAGTTGGTTTTTGGCTACTATTCGGTAAAATCGCTTGATGACGAATAATTTCCGTTGCGATTCCCGCTTCACTTTGACCGACAAAGTGAGTATAGGCACTCTTGCGTGCCAATAAAATCAGCGCCACTTGCGTCTGTTCTCCGTCAAGATATTGGACAACGAGTAAATCTTGATCGCCGACTTGCTCACAATGACTTAACTCCTTCGTCACATTTTCGGCAAGGTTAGTTGCAAAGGCGATAAAATCTTGATTTTGGCGATAAGTTTCGATGAGTCCTAAACAGGGACTACCGTCTTGAAATTCAGCGGGTTTATGCTGCAAATCTTGGTGTAACACTTCAATTTGTTTTGTGATAAAAGTTTGAACATCTTCATTTTGGGTATCGAGTGGTGTTTGTGAGTATAAATGCATATTCGTTTCAAAGTCAAAAATATGTAAAATCGCGTGTTGAATTTTCACGAAAGTTCCTCCTTTTTTGTCCTGTCGCTGCAGGCAAAAGCCTTTTTATTGTACCATATTTATATAAAAAAAGCAGTCTTGCGACTGCTGAATTATTCCTGTAAAAAACTAGCGTGAAGCTCTTCTTTGACTTGATTTAAGTCGGCATTGATGACCCAAAGCCCTGAGCTTGGATCGATTCCTGTTGTAAACGTTCCATCTTGTGGAAACCGTTGTTGCGTTAGATTGCCAAACCCAATTTGCATCGCTTGCGCCCCAAATTTCGCCATCATCCCTAAATCAATATTCGTTTCGACATACGGTAGTACTTCATTTGCCATTGCAAGTGCCCCTTGTAAACCTTGGGCTTGTACACTTTGAGCCAATGAAACAAGAATTTCTTGTTGGCGTTCTGTTCGTTTATAGTCACCACCCGTTGCATAACGAATACGTGAATATGCCAATGCTTGCTCACCAGTCAATTGTTGGACACCTGTTGTCGTCACCCCAACTGTTTGTAGATGTGGCAACTCTTCATCATCAATGTCAACGGCTACACCACCTAATGTATCAATAACTTTTTGCAAACTCGTAAAATCGACACTAGCATAGTGTTGGATATTGAGATCAAGTGTGTTATTAAGCACTTTTATCGCTTCTGCTGCACCACCATAGGCGTAGGCATGATTCAACTTATCATTCCCGTGTCCATCAATTGGCACCAATAAATCACGCATTAATGATGTTAAGTAGACTTTTTGCGTCTTCGGGTTAAAAGTCGCAATCATCATGCTATCCGAACGTCCTGGCTCATCTGGTGTTCTTGCATCAACACCAAAAAGTGCAATGCTGATAATACCTTCATTTGTCAGCGCATGATCCGCTTTGACACCAACTGTTGTTGGATCAATTTCGGTAAATGTCATTTCTGATTGTGCGTGCCACATGAGGCCCCCAATAATCGCACCGACCGTAATCGTTAATGCGACGAGTACAATCATAATTCCAATAAAAACTTTTTTCAACATCCTCTTTCCCCTTTTTGTTCATTCTTGTTGCTTTTCAAGTATACCAAAATGCTGAAAAAAAGCAAAGCGTTCATGATGATGAACACGTTGCTTCTCAGTAGTTATTGAAAAATTTCAGTACGAATTTGCTCCGTCTTGGCTGCTAAATCAGCTTGGTCAACAATTTGTGTCCAACCATCCGCGAGTTGAGTATTCGTCCCTTGAATGACTTCAAGTTGCTCAATTGTCATTGCTCCGGTAATCGCTCCTAAATATTTTGGGGCTTGTGACAGTGGGAAGTTTGTCTGAACAATTTCCCCTAAAATTGGGGCGACGATATCAAAGCAACCAAATGGATCGCCTAAGCATTGTTGTGCTCCAGCTTGAAGCACATCTAATTGGCGATTCGCACGATTTAAACCACTACTACTCCCGCGATAACGCAAGTAGGCAATTGCCATCGGAGCATCCATCTCATATGTTTCTCCGGCCACAAAGCTATATCCTGATTGCGTAAAGCTTTCACCAGCAGTAACAGCAATCGTCCCAAATTGTTCAATTGCTTTCGTCAAACCATCAAGTGAAGTTTGCACATAGTAATCAATTGGTAAATTTAAAAAGGCTGACGTACTTTCGGCTAAACAATTTAAATCACTTTGATCATAAATTCGGTTAATATTTTCTTCACGACCATTTTCGCACACCATTGGAATCCGAGCATCACGATAAATTGGCACCATCATTGCTTCTTGCGTATCCAAATTGATACCAACGTACGTTAAACTATCGGTATAACGATGTTCGAGTGTTTCAAAGCCATTGTTATTATCGAGCCCAATCAAGAGGATTCCTTTTGTATTTGCTGTTTCTGATGCGGTTTTAGTAAATGTTGTTTCCGTATCCAGTGCGGTTAAGGCACCATTGATTTGTTCGGCTTTCCAGAGGTATAATCCGCCAAAAATGAGTGCCAAGACAGCAATCACGCTCCCAATACTAATGACGATTTTCTTCCAAACTGGAGTTTTCTTTTTCCGCTTCCGTCGACGACGAACACGAGTACCTGTTTCTGACATTTTTCATCCTACTCTTTCAATTAATTTCATCGCAAGCGCTTCGTGCTGACAGCGGCACTTGTCGATATGAAGACAGCAAAAACATGTTCCCATACGGTGTTGTATGTTCCCATGTTTGCGTTAGCTGTTATGCTGACTCTGGTTTGCGACCTGGAATCAGTCGTTGTTCTGGTTCCGGTTTGTCGGGTAACGGTTTTGGTTGGCACACGCCGCCAATTAACTCTTCGTCTTCATTACAAACTGGTGGTTTTGGTTGACATTCATTGCCAACTAAAATTTCATCGGCGCCACAAACAGGAACTTCTGGTTGTGGTGGTTCCGGTTTTGGTTGACATTCGTTGCCAACTAAAATTTCATCAGCGCCACACACCGGTGGTGTTGGTGTTGGATCTGGTGTCGGCGTTGGATCCGGCTGTGGTGGTGTTGGTGTCGGATCTGGTGTTGGTGTTGGCGTCGGTGTTGGCGTGACGACATTACCACTACCTGAATCGTCTGTTGTTGGATAGTCAGTCGTGCTATCATTTTCGGTAATTGTTGGATTTTTTAATTCACAGACTCCATCAACTAATACTTGATTCGCACTACAAATCGTCATCACATCATCGAGTTCGAGTGTCCACTCATCACTTTCTGGTTCATCTACAATCCAGTTTCCATATTCATCATAATAGCCTGTCATTTCTGCAAATTGGATCGCCTTTGCTTTGAGACTTGCTTGAATTTCGGCATTTGTCAAAAAGGCAGTTTCTCCCGTTGACTCTTGATAATACTGTTGTTCGATAATAATTTCAATTCCATTTTTGGCCATATACGATTCCGCTAACTGCGTTGTTGGCTTCGTAATTGCTTCATAATAACCGAGTAAACTTTTATCTTTTGCGACAACACGTGCGTAAAAAGGTGTTTCTGGTTGGGCAGCAAAAGTTTTGACTAGTTTTTGTTCATGATCGTATTCATTGACCTTCAAAATCGCCTCATCGGAAAAAGTCGCAATATCATTATAGGCGAGCATACTGCGTAAGCTAACGAGTTCATTGGTTTGCACGCGGTAACTTTTTACATAGTCCTCATTCGGTAACAATACGTGGACCGGTACTGTAAAAAATTCAGCAGTTTCAATTTCCGTTTCCGCAGCTTGTGATTGAACAGTATACCCCACTCCCAATGCAACTGCTAAAACAAGCATCACGGCAATCGCACTAACCAATTGCCAATTTTTTCGTAAAAAATGCATGATATCCCTCGATTCTTGATTTCTTTTCAACTACTTCTCACTTTACTAGCGAGTTGTCTTGTTTTTTTCTTATCTATTGTAGCAAATTTTATTGTTTTTTCATAGGATTAAAATTAACTTTATGTTATTAATTTCATTTTCAACAAAAAAAGACCCATTTCCATGGGTCCTAACGTTGGGTTCTCGCAAAAGCGATAAATTTTTCTAGTGGTTGTGGTGGGGAATAGTAATAGCCTTGAATAAAGACAATCTCGCTGGGAAATTGTTGTAAAAATGCGAGTTGGTTCGGCGTTTCGATTCCTTCGAGAACGACACGGGTTTGGCTAACATCCGCAATTTCTGTTAAAAAGCGCACAATTGCCTGGCGGACAAATGACGTTTCAATGCCATCAATGAGATACTTGTCGACTTTTAAAATATCATAGGGGATTTTATCTAAAATATCGAAGTTTGAGTATTCCGTGCCAAAATCATCAAGGGCAATTTGAAAACCATAACTTTGTAAATCCCGGATGACCTCGAGTACTTCGGTACTGTTGGTTAATTTTTGCCGTTCGACAATTTCAAAACAGAAGTGTTGTGGTGCTAACTGCGTTGGTGCTAAAATTGCCAAAATATCACGGAGGAAATTTGGATGACTGAGCTCTGCAAACGAAACATTCAACGAAATATAAAAATCAGCTTGGCCGGTACTCGCCTTTAACGTTTCATAATCGCTGACGATTTGTTGGAAAATATAGAGCGTCACGGGATACATCATCCGTGCTTGTTCAATTTCGGGTAAAAAGTGATACGGACTGATAATCGCTTCACCTTGACGCAGACGTAATAAGGCTTCGGCACTGACAATCTCACCACTTTGATGATTGAGAATTGGTTGATAATAGAGGCAGTACCGTTGATGGCGGAGGTGGCTTTTGACTTTTCGCCGCACTAATGTGTACTGAATGTCTCGTTTCCCAAAGAATACAAGCACTCCGGCTAATAAGAGTAACAAGATCACACTAATTCCTAGCAAGAAGTCTTGTCGTCTTTGACTTTGATTGAAAAAGCTATTATAAATATTCAGTGCAGGGTTGAAAAAACTATTTTCAGCTGCTTGCAAATAATTATCGATTTTCGTCATCAATACTCGCTGCTCTTTTGCTGCCATGAGGTAGACTGGACCCGTTGAAAAGCTATAGATTCGCGGATAGTTTTTAAAATCAATATTATTATTTGTCGCAATCACGGCATCGAGTTCATGACTGAGAAACTGTTGTTTCAATTCAGTGCTAGTTTCTAACGGGACTAGTTGAATTTGTTGTCCGAGCGCTTTGATTTGTTCGGCAAACACAGTATTATGAGCTTCAGCAGTTAAGTAGCCGATTTTCTGATCGGTTAGGTTATTTAAATTACCGTATGAATCTTTCTTCTGGACGTAAACGGTATGATTTTCAAATTGAAGTGGTAAGCGGCCATAAACGAACTGCTGCGCGCGTTCTTTCGTATAGACAGCACCAAAGCCAAGGTCAATGACCCCAGATTCAAGCTTTTCTGGCATTTCCATTGGCGTCACTGGCACATATTCATATTCAAAATCAAGTTTACGAGCAAATAAGGCTAGCATTTCATGATAGTAGCCTTTCGGATTCCCGTGTTCATCCGTATAATAATACGGAAAATATTCATAAAAACCAACTTTTACCACCTGTTGCTCGGTTGTTTCTGCCTGGATCTGCACTGGTTGTATAGCTAAAAAGCTCACTACACAGATACACATCACTCTTTTCATTAACCGTTGATACCGTTGCTGTCTCATCTTTCTTTTCCCCATCTGAATTCTAAATTATGACATAAAATAATATTAATATTAAGTATATCATGTTTTTGATGAATATTTTACAATCGACAGCATTTTAAAAAAATTATCTTTTTAATTTTCAATTTTAATATTATCAATCGTAAGAAAAATGATTGAAAAACACTAATCTATTGATTGGCTTTTTCCGTCGCTTCTAGTCTCGCTGTTATTTGTTGTTGCGCGATGAATGCTGATTTTATCAGAAAATGAACTTCTGGTTTCGGAATTCACTGTTCGCGTTACTTTCCGTTCACACTTTCTCGCTCTAAATGTCAATGAATCATATCGCTTCCAAGAAACAAAAAAAGATTTCAAGCAACACTTCCGGCAGATAAAGTTGATTGAAATCAGAACTCATACATATTATCGCATGTTCTCAACGTGGTTTAACTCCTTTGAAAACATGCTTCACTTTCAATAAACATGGCCTGCTTTTTATGAGCAGATGTTACATTTTTCTTGCTAAATATAGTAATATTGTCATTTATCGATAAATAACTCAAAATGAAAAATAGAATACATTATATCCGCTATTTTTCACTTTATTTATCAAAGGAGGGCTTTATATGCATTATCAATCCTTAATATACTATCGGCTCAATCCTGACGAATTTCATGCCGAATACCATAAACGTCTAACCGGCTATGGCTCATTCACAGCCAATTTATCAATTACGCCAATTCAAAAAGGACAATTCAGTTCTCAAAGCGAATTACCGCTCTTTATCGTGCACATTCCGGAATTATTTCAGCTCAACGAGCAAATCATTGCACTCAGCCACAAAATTGAAACTTTAGCCAATGAACTGCCAAACCTTGCCAAAACGCAATATCTCAACCACTTATTGATCAATGAATTACAAAGCACCAATGAAATCGAGCAAGTTCGGAGTACCAAAAAAGAGTTAACTGCGATTTTAAACCAACAGGCGCCAAAAAACCAAAAGCGTTTTGTTGGTCTCGTGCAAATGTATCAGTCGTTTACCCAAACCGAGCACTTTCAATTGGATGCTGTCGCTGATTTTCGGACGATTTATGATCAACTCGTAGCCGATGATGTCACTGATGATGACCAACTCGACGGGCTGCTTTTCCGTAAGGAATCCATCACTGTGATGGCCAGCACACGTGCGCTTCATCGCGGTCTAACACCGGAAACGAAAATCATTGAGCATTTAAATCACTTAATTTTATTTATGCGTGATGAAACCGTGCCGATTTTATACCGAATTATGCTCATGCATTACTTTTTTGAATACATTCATCCTTTTTATGATGGCAATGGCCGTGTTGGTCGTTATCTGCTGTTTCAATTTTTAGCCCAAGAACTTGATAATTTCAGTGCGATTTCGCTAGCATATACAATCAATAAACAAAAAGCGACCTACTATGAGATTTTCGAACTGGCGTCTCATCCGCATAACCAAGGGGAGGCAACATTCTTTTGTTTACAAATGCTCGATTTTCTCGCGACTGGTCAACAAAATATTTTAAATGATTTAACCGAGAAAAAACAACAAATGCGCAACATTTAGCAGACAATTCAAGAGCTGATTGATTTAGGAACGCTCACTACTGAACAGGGTGAAATTTTAAATGTTTTCGCTCAATTTCGCCGGTTTGCTCCTGAAGATAGTAGCTTTAGTCAAATTCAACTTGCTCAAGCGCTCCCCTATTCACGGCGAAAGCTCGATATGATTGCGAACGAACTGTATCAAAAGGGCATGCTCGAAAAAGCACAACAAAAACCGCTCATTTATACGATGTCAACTAATTATTTAAACCTGCTGAGTCAACGCTAAACTTACCCTACTAGTAAACACCTAAAAATGCCCCATTCTTCTCAGAAATGGGGCATTTTGCTATAAGTTTACTTTTTCGACAAAATCTGATCAAAAACGGCTAACTTGACACCGAGATATGCTTCATAATGAGGTTCTGTTAGTGCTTCTGCTTGCATTATTTCGATTTTCCGTAAAAAATTCTGTCTATCCGCAAATTGTTTACACTTTCTGATTGTTGCCATACGAATCATTTCCCGATTCATAGCTAATTGTTCTTCGTTTAAGTTTAAAGTCGTTTTCAAATCAGTGTCATAACTGGGATTCCTACTACTAATTATCCCACTAGCACCATACGCTATTGTTTGGATATGCTGCTCAATCAGGGGATTTATCGTTATGGTTTGCTTCCCCTTACTCGTATCGCATGTTTGCTCACTATAATCATTCCCCGAACAAACAGCAAATAAATTTCTATAGTTTAAAATTTCTTGTGGGTATTCTGATTGCGGTAAGAAATGTTCCACCTTCATGTTTTCAGACGTAATTTTCTGCATACAATAGGCACATACATAATGCTGTTCTCGCAATAAACTGGCTTTTAAATCTTTTTTGACATCTTTCGACAACGTTGCAAAACTTTGATTTTTGTGAGTTTTGATATAATTCACAAAAGAACTTGGTGCTTGACTTTTTTTAATCCAGATCATCGTCACTAAATTCCTTTTCAAATTGATAATTAATCCGCGCCTCAACTAATTCTCTGGCATTTTGATCAATCATTGCTTCTAATTCATCAAGCCATTTTTTGGCAACATCAAACTGTTGACTTTCGATTGCGTGATTAAACTCCTCAAATCGTTCAATAACTTCTTTTGGTCTGACATCAGTACCAAAAACAAAACGGGTAATATCATCAATATTTTTTCCATAGATTTGCTTTTCAAGCTGTTGAATTGTACCATCCTTCAAAATTCGTAACTGGCTCGTTTTAATATTTGTCAAAATACTTGGTGCATGAGTTGTCACAATCCATTGAATTTTCGGGAAGATTTGCTGCAAATCGTTTAAAATGCGCTTTTGCCACTGTGGATGAAGATGCAAATCAATTTCGTCAATAATGATAACACCAGATGTTTCTTCTAATACTTTTTCAAACAGAAAACCGTTTAAACTTGCCATTCGATAGGCAATATCGGCCACCATCATCAGTGTCGTTTTGACACCATCACTCATTTGCTTGAGCGGCAGTTGTTGGACGTCACCTTGACGATGGATCTCAATCATTAATTGCGACTGTTTGACATCAAAATAAACATTGACGGTTTCAATTTGCGAATCTGACAACTCATACATTTTGGCAACAGCACGTAAAACAACTTGTAATTCCGGTATTGGCGTCCCTTTTTGTAATTGCATATAAGTTAACTTTTCAAACCAATTATTCATATAAGTCATATCAATACTACTTTGTAATGCATTCGCATAATAATTAAATCGTCCACTTACTTGAAGTGTTTTTTTCATTGCTGATTTTAAATGCAATCTCCCCGTACCGTAATAGGCAACGAGGGGCATTTTTTCGTTTTTTTGATTCACCTTATCGGTTACAATTTTTTTGAGTGTTGCTAAATCTTTCACTGTCGGTCGGGTTTTTTCACCATTTAACTGGCTTTTCCAAATCACCGGTTGTTCGAATACCGTTCCTTCTGCTTGAATCATTAAAGGGAAATTGCTTTCGGCATTAATTTGACTACCATTTTCACTAAAACTTTTACGGACATCACTTTGTTTCATTAATGTTGGTGTTTTAATCGGAAATTGACTTAAATAATTATTGAGCGTAATCGCAATCGCATCGAGTAATGTTGTCTTTCCAGCACTATTAATACCAATAATAACGGTTACTTGTTCATCTAAAAGTATCTCTTCCTGTGTAAAACAACGATAATTTTGAACGGTCACTTTTGATAGTTTCATCGTTTTCACTCCTTGTAGCTTTTCTGGCTGCTTTTCATATCAAAATTATACCATTGCACCCATCATTTTAATAGTACTCTCTGTAACACTATTTTTTTGGTCTACTTATGAATACTAAGACACAAGTAGACCAAAACCGTCACGACTAGATCATTTCATTCTTGTTCACACGCTAGTATGGCAGAAGGTGGTTCCGACTAAGCTAAATCGGAAGTTTTTTCACTTACTACTTTCTCTTAGCGGCGTTTTTGTTTGCTATGGGGTTGATAAGTATTCGCTTTGAGTTCGCCAAAACAATAGCCAGCCCGGTACACGAGTTGCTGAGCAGTATGAATTCGATGGCGATTGAGAAGATGTTGATAGACTTGTGCGCAGGCAATGGCATCACTACCGGCATCATGGTGATTGAGTTCAATTGCAAGCGTGGCACAAATATCATTCAAGCGATAACTATCGCGAGTTTCTAAACTACGCATCATGTTATAGGTGCAAAAGTATTGGTGTTGCGGATAGCTAAGTCCGTAACGATCACAACTGGCACGCAGCACCGAGATATCAAAAGCAGCATTATGTGCTAGTAAATACGTTGTTGGTGTTAACAGCGGTGCAATATGAGCCTTCCAGATGCTTGGGAAGTCTGGCTGTCCACTGACATCTTGCGGATGAATATGATGAACTTTAATATTCATATTATCAAAGTGCGTCTGCGGATTGATTAAATAACTTCCGCTTGCGGTAATCATGCCATTTTCAATGAGGGCATATCCAATCGCACAAGCACTGGCTCTACTTGAGTTTGCCGTTTCAAAATCAATTGCGAGAATTCGTTCCATGTTTTTCTTCCTTTCAATCAGCAAATTCAGGGCGGAATCCTACAGCGAATTTGACCCTTTTTGGTTTCTTCAATCATAGCAATAAATTTAATCGACCACAACCGTATCCGCTTATATTTATTCGGGTTAATTTTAAGATTTTATAATTTTATCGATTTATATTGTAGCCCCAAAATAGAAATGCTATAATCAAATAGAAAAGAACGCAGTGCTAGTAACACTACGTTCAGTACAGTCCATCAATTGATGTGGCATTGTTTTGTTAAAAAAGTAACCATCATCACTTTGGTAGGGTCAGATGGTTACTTTTTGTTTTTATCGACAAGCACAAGAACAAAACTACTAATTGCTGTTACAAGTAACAGGACATTAGCAATCAATTCCGAAATTGCATTTATAAAAGCAATTTTTTCTTGCATAGCCGTGGCTCCTCTCCAAAGATAGGAACCACGGCTATTTTGATAAGTTCGAAAAGCAGACCATAAGCACCAGCTCCCTCAAATAAGGATTTAGCCACGCCAAAGGATGTTCTGTAGGTATTATTATAACATTAATTGTGAAAACAATAAAGTTAAACTGGGTTGTACAAGCATTCAAAGTTGATTTTTTCTGCTGAATAAATTTGCATTTTTATGTTTCTTCTGTAAGCAAGTAACTTCAACCGTATATAAAAAAGCTCACTGTGCTGGTAAAATAAATCCAGAAGCAGTGAGCTTTTCTTGTTGTTATATCTTGGCACAAGT
>JTLC01000004.1 GCA_000798955.1 Firmicutes bacterium ZOR0006
TGAAACAAATTCAGGCATGGCAAACGATTTTCAGCTAACCATGAGGGAGAAGCATGATATGAAGACCCAGATTTAAAGCTGTGGAAAGACAAAAAAGAAATGAGATGCACATTCCAAGGAGGGGTGTCATCTCATTTTTTATTTAATCAACTAGTGGTTGAATGGAATTCACTTTTCGAGTTATATAATAGGAGTAAATTCAACTAATAAGCGCTGTTTGACAGGCTTTTAATTCGCTAAAATAAGAATAAGCTTAGGCTAATTAAAATGATAGCGGGGGAAAAACTATGAAAAAATTAATGTATATGATTTTACTGAATAATACGATTTCTAAAGTGGGTGATGGTTTTTTCTATATTGGTGTACTCTGGACAGCGATGAATGGACCAACAGGGGTTTTAGCAGCAGGTGTTATTGGCTTTTTAGAAGCAACTGTTAGTTTTTTGCAAATTCCATTGAGTACGATTGTTGAGAAAAGTGAAAAGAAGCAATTATTTATTTTTGCATCAATTATCCGTTTAGCTAGTGTGATGATTGTGGCTATTTTTTTCTTCTTCCAAGTTTCTTTTTTCTGGATTGCGCTTTGTTATTTGCTTCATGAAATAGCAGTAGCACTAATTGGGGCAACAACGCAAACGTATACACCACAAATATTTACTGCTGATGAATATCGAATTTTTCAAGTAAAAGCTTCAACAATTCAACAAGTGACAATGATTGTCACACTCTCATTGGCAGGGGCAGCCTATTATTTTATTGGTTTTATCGGAATCTTAGTTGTTGAAGCCATTGCTGTGATACTGTATATGATAGTTGTAAGTCGTTATTATGTTAAACTTCAACCAGATGTACAGATTAGTCAAGAGCAGACACATGTTGAATTATTTTTAGATGGATTTAACTATGTACGATACAATCCAAAATTACTTTATATCGTTGGGCTATGTATCATCGCAAATGGCTTATTTGCACCACTGTTACAACTTTTAGTACCTAAAATGATTGTCAATTTCTATCCAGAACAAGCAAGTTTTTATTCATCAGTTATTTTAAGCCTTATTTTTGCAGGTATGTTTATAATGGGGGTTATTTTACTTAAGCAAAAAGAATGGCTAAAAGATCCAAAATGGTTTCTACCAGTAGGAATATGCCTACAAATTCCCTTGATTGCGTGCTTATCTTTACAAAACATTTGGTTTCTTCTATTTGGTGGTCTTATTTTTGGGTTAGGTATGTGTCTGACAAATAATGCAATTAACTTTTTATTTGTCCAAGAAACTCCACCAACACATTTGGGGAGAGTTGGTGCTATTTTAAATACAGGGGCACAGGGAATTAGTGCAATTTCAATTCCGATAGCAGCACTATTTTTACAATCCGAGAATTATTACTATTACTTACTAGGAACAATTTTGATTTATTTTATATTAGCAATTGTCCATACTATTTTAGTAAAGCGGCAGTTTTTTATCAAAAATATTCACTTAGATGCAACTGAAACGAGCTATTAAAGACATGAAAAAAGACGTACTAACATAATTAGTGCGTCTTTTTGTATTCAAGAAAATTAAATCAAGAAAATTCGAACTTCACCAGGTGCTAACGAAACGGGTAAATTCCAGTTTTGATCAAAAGCATCATCCCATAATTCGTCACACCATTGGTGTGTTGAGTAAAGGACTTTGGCATGACGAGCATGATTACCAGCTTTATGACGCATTTCACTTAACTTAATAGTGAAATCATGGTGTGTATAAACATCGGTATTAGCAAAGATTATTAACATATTATCATAATCTTGTTCGATTTCATTTGTGATGCTATAACCAAATCCTAAACCATGGTGAGTGTATGAATCAAATCCGACAGGTAAGAAGCCATCCATATCAAGAAGAGTATCTAAATATGTTTGGCGAATTGTACTAAGAGTATCAAGCATATCAGCTAAATCCCAACGATTATCATTGAGCCAATGGAAAGTAACCTTATCAAATAATGCAAGTTTTCCATTATAAGGATCATTTGGCGCAAGCATATAGGCTTCATTTGGCCGACAATCAAGACCAGTATTCATTGGTTGTGTTTCGTACACTTCCTGACCAGAATTGATAAATGGAATTCCGTTTGGCATAAACATGTTAAGAGCTGTTAACATTTTGGCGAGTGAACGTCCGCCATCACGGGCAGCTAAACGTGGTGAATCATGGGTTTCACCAGCTGCGAAGACTGGACATGGCAGATTTCGTGATTCAAACATAAAGTTATGCATTTCATGATCCCAAATTCGTGGCTCTTTGAAGAAACCTTGTCCAATAATCATATTGTAGCCGTTGTGACGTGCTTCCCATGCTTTACTAGCATACAATTCTTCGGCAATAAAAGCAAAGTCAGCATCATATTGACGTGCAGTTGTCAATATTTGGTGAACAAGCTCACTTGGTAGTGCGTGTCCCATATCAATACGTGCTCCATCGATACCAAAATTTTCTTGATAAAATGGTAAGACATGAGCTAATGTATCCCATAATTCTTGATTTGGTACATTTCCCTTAAAAGCATTTCCTTTAATTGTATCAAATAAAATATAAGGTGCTTGGTTATTGTCAACATATTGCTGTGCAATAACTGGGTGATCGTTATAGAGGCGGAAGAATGTAACATCTGTCCAAGGTGGTTGTGGATCATTAATATGATCAGAAAAGGCTGGAGCAATAGTAATCCCAAAAGTTGATTCAATTGCTGATAAAAGCCCATCAGGATGTGGCTTTTTTTGGTAATTTTCGACAAACTTCTTCCAAGATTTTGCATCAGTTAAATTAGGGGCGATGGTAAAGCGACGGATGTGTTGCCAAACATCGTCCGATTGATAAACAAATGGTAAAAGCTCATCAGTTGGTTGCGTATTTCCACCAACATGAGGGACATGCGGTGGATAATAATTTTGTTTTTGATCGAGATGAATCCAGTAAAACCAATCAGGATGATCTAAAATAAGTTCACTTTCAACTGAGTTTGTCCGTGGGATAAAATCAATAGCGACACGAAGGCCGACGATATGACATGCCTCAACAAACGCTTGAAACTGCTCTGCAAGCGTTAATTCAGGGACCATATTATCATATAATGCGGGATCAAGCTGACAAAAACTTGAAACAGCATAAGGTGATCCCAAATCACCTTTTTTATCACGTAAACTAAATTGTGAAATTGGTAAAAGATAGACAGTTGTAATGCCCATTTTTTTGAGTAAAGGAAGTAATGCTAATGACTTTACAAAAGTTCCGGTTTCTTTCAATCCGTATAAATTTTGCTCTTCTAGATCACCACTCCGGTCGTGGTCCCAAGCTGTTGATGTCCGAACCATCATTGAGTAAACACTAGCTTTGCGTAACCAGTCCCCATTTTTTTCATCATCTGTTACTGTAATAAGTTTACTCAGTGGTTGTTGATAATCTGTCTTTGTATCATATGCTTCCGTACCTAAAATGTAATCTTCAATGGCACTACGATAGAAGCTATAAGGATTAACGAGTAATTCCCCCCAAGGTGTTGTTCGTGTTGCCTCAAAATTAAAACAATTCCATAAGTCAGGAATCGTGTAATTGAAAATTGTTTTGCTTGATGCTTTTTCTTGCTTTTTTAGCGAAGTGAGCATGCGTAATAATTGCGATGTACCCATACGTATAATCCTCCTTTTTTTCTTCTATATTGTACCATTAGGAAAACGCTTTTAAAACTGCAAAACTGATGTTAACGGTAACATTCTTAATATGTTTTTCACAAATTAAAATTGGTATCGTTAACAGAGCGAAAACGTGTTGACGACAAGCGAAATGCTTGTTAGGATACAAAAAGAAGCAGAAAAGGAATGCGTTTTCATAACGTTTTATAGTTTCAAAGATTAATAAAAAATAAAGTTGGCAATAGGTAGCAATTTTAGGAGGAAGAAGTATGTATACACGTTTATTTGCAATTGATGATTGGAAAATTATCGAAAATGAATTACACAAAGAAGAATTCCGTTTAGCAGAATCAATGACTTCACTTGGGAATGGTCATATGGGAATGCGTGGTAATTTTGAAGAAACATATTCAGGCGATATGCACCGTGGTTCATATGTTGCAGGTGTTTGGTTCCCTGACAAAACCCGTGTCGGTTGGTGGAAAAATGGCTATCCTCATTATTTTGGTAAGGTAATCAATTCAACAAATTATATTGGTATTCAAATCTTTATTGATGGTGAAGAGCTTGATTTATATACAGCAAATGTGACGGCTTTTTACCGCGAACTTGATTTGCAGACGGGAACATTAACGCGCCGCTTCAAGATTGAGCACCAAGGAAAAGAAACAACGTGTGAAGTTATCCGCTTTTTAAGTGTGAGTAAAACAGAATTAGCTGCAGTATCTTACACAGTCCAACCTTTGAATTATCAAGCAAAAATTACGTTTATACCATATCTAGATGGTGATGTTCGGAATGAAGACTCAAACTATGATGAGAATTTTTGGCAACCAGTGAGTCACAAAGTACAGAATTTTAGTGGGAGTTTAGTAATGCAAACTGTGGCAAATAATTTTGGGACGCCCCAATTTAGTATTGCCACAGCAATGCAAGTTGTACCAATTGGTTTAGTTACAAACACGCAAACAACAGCAACGGAAACTTATGTTGGTGTTCAAGTTGAAATGAGTGCAACACCAGAAAAGCCAGCACAAATCCAAAAATTTGTAGCCGTGACAACTGATCGAGATTATCCTGCTGAGCAGCTTGTCTCACAAGCAGAAGCTGTACTTGCCACTATACGAGGGTTTGAGACAGAATTACAAGCTAGTCAGTGTGGTTGGCGACAACGTTGGGAACAAGCTGATGTCGAAATCAAAGGCGATAGCGAAGCTCAACAAGGAATTCGTTTCAATTTATTTCAATTATTTTCTACATATTATGGTGAAGATGCTCGCTTGAATATTGGACCGAAAGGTTTCACCGGTGAAAAATATGGTGGGGCAACGTACTGGGATACAGAAGCATACTGTTTACCTGTTTATTTAGGAACAGCAAGTCCTGAAGTAGCTCGTAATTTATTGGTTTATCGACATGAACAACTACCAGGAGCAATTCATAATGCACAACAACAAGGTTTAAATGGAGCATTGTATCCGATGGTGACATTTAATGGGATTGAATGTCACAATGAATGGGAAATTACGTTTGAAGAAATTCACCGGAATGGTTCGATGGCATACGGAATTTATAACTATGTTAACTATACGGGGGATAGCGATTATTTACATGAATATGGTCTCGATGTGTTAGTGGCAATTTCACGATTCTGGGCGGATCGGGTTCATTATTCAAAGCGCAATGATTGCTATATGATGCATGGTGTAACAGGACCAAATGAATATGAAAATAATGTCAATAATAACTGGTATACGAATTTTATTGCTCAATGGACATTAGCATATACGTTAGAAACAATTGGACAGTTACGTGAATTAGGTCATGAATCAGTAATTACTAAAAATGAGTTAACTGAAAGTGAACTTGCTCAATGGCAAAAAATTGTTGCGAAAATGTATCTTCCATATGATGATGATTTAGGTGTTTTTGTGCAACATGATACATTCTTAGATAAAGAATTAATGACGGTAGCTGAATTAGATCAGAGTCAAAGACCACTGAATCAAAAATGGTCATGGGATCGAATTTTACGTTCGTGTTTTATTAAACAAGCAGATGTACTCCAAGGTGTGTATTATTTCCCAGAACGTTTTACGTTGGCAGAGAAACGCCGCAATTTTGAGTTTTATGAACCAATGACAGTTCATGAATCATCATTATCACCATCAATTCATGCGATTTTAGCGGCTGAATTAGGCATGGAAGAAAAGGCTGTCGAAATGTATGAGCGCACGGCACGACTTGATTTAGATAATTACAACAATGACACTGAAGATGGTCTACATATTACGTCAATGACTGGAAGCTGGCTCGCAATCGTTCAAGGATTCGCTGGAATGCGTACGGCAGATGCCCAGTTAAGTTTTGCCCCGTTTGTTCCCCAAAAATGGGAGGGTTATAGCTTTAAGATTAATTATCGTGGATCATTAGTCAAAGTTGATGTGACAAAATCAAAGGTGACGCTTGTTCTTGAAGCTGGGAAAGCATTACCAGTGACAGTATACAATCAAGAACATCTGTTAACAACAACGATAACGATTGCTATTCCCCAATAAAAAATCGGAATATAAAAAAACCACTAGGAAATAGGAGTGCATCTCATTATTTGGCTGACCAATAAATAATGGCGATGCACATCAAACCTAGTGGTTTATTTTTTACTGTAGCTCCAATCAACAAAACTAATTGGATGTTTTTTGAGATAGTTTTGTGCATATGGACAGGCCGGGAACACTTTTACTTCTTTACGATGGAGTTGTTCGAGGTAAGTCTGCATCAAAATAGTTCCAAAGCCCTGATGTTGAAAATCAGGATTCAGTTCAACACGTTCGATGATGTGGATATTACGGACAGTATCAATACTGAAGTGGATAGTTCCGACGAGAACTTTATCTTCAAATAAAGAAAACGTATCGAGTTCATTTGTTGTAAAACGCATAACTAGCACCTACTCCCCTTAGATTTCTCTTCATTTTACACCTTATTTTGTGAAATACAAGAAAAAAACGCCAAGAGCACGATTATAAACTGAAAAGATGATAGCGGTAACAAACGTGTAGGTGTTGTTGCTCGGGAGTAAAGATGATACATTTAAAATAGTTAAACTAAATATGAAAAAAAGGGTTGAGAGCATGGAAGCAAAATGGTGGCATAAAGCGGTGGTTTATCAAATATATCCACGTAGTTTTAAAGATAGCAATCAGGATGGAATAGGAGATTTACGAGGGATTATTGAGAAGGTTGATTATTTAGTCAAATTAGGTATCAATACAATTTGGTTAAATCCTATATTTTCATCACCAAATGATGATAACGGGTATGATATTAGTGATTTTCGGGGAATTATGGCTGACTTTGGGACAATGGCTGATTTTGATGAATTAGTGATGGTATTGAAGAAAAATAATATTCGGCTTGTCATGGACCTCGTGTTAAATCATACATCTGATGAACATCCTTGGTTTTTAGAAGCACGGAAAAATAAAGACAATGCGTACCGAGATTATTACTTATGGGCACAAGGTCGAGGCGGTAAAGAACCAACAAACTGGGAATCATTCTTTGGTGGCAGTTTATGGGAACATGATGTTCGTACCGATGAATATTATTTACATTTATTTAGTAAGAAAATGCCAGATCTAAACTGGTCAAGCTCAAAGCTTCGGAATGAAATGTATGAAATTGCAAACTTTTGGGCTGAAAAAGGTGTCGATGGCTTCCGGATTGATGCTGTTGTTCACATTGATAAAGACAGTAGTTACCCACAAGCAGATAATCCTGGTGGACGTCCGTATGTGATGGCGGATTACTACTATGCGAATCGTCCGGCTGTCCATGATTACTGTCAAGAATTTTACCGTGAAGTCTTAGCGGGTAAGGAAATTATGACTGTCGGGGAGGCAGCAAGTGCTACGATTGAGGAAGCATTGAAATATACAGCTCCCGAGCGTGAAGAATTCAATATGATTATTACCTTTGAAGCAATTAGTTTTGATATTGATGCGAGTTTGAACCCTGCTGTGCCGCCAAAGTGGACACAAAAGCGACCTGATTTATGTGAAATGAAACGAGTTTGGATGAAGTGGCAAGACGGACTTTATGGGAAGGGGTGGAATACATTATATTGGAATAACCATGATGTGCCGCGAGTTGTTTCACGCTATGGAAATACAGAAACATACCACAAAGAAAGTGCTAAAATGTTAGCAACGTTACTCTACTTTTTCTGGGGAACACCATATATTCTCCAAGGTGAAGAAATCGGAATGACAAATGTTGCCTTTGCTGAATTGGCGGATTATCGTGATGTTGAAATTGAAACTTTTTATCGTGAAGCACTGGCAACAGGAAAAGTTACACACGATCAGGCTATGGCAATGATCCATGCGCGATCGCGCGATAATGCACGAACACCGATGCAATGGGATGCGACGCCACAAGCTGGATTTAGTCAAGTGAACCCATGGATGAAAGTGAATCCAAATTATCAGACGATTAATGTGGCTGCTAATCTTGCCGATGCAGATTCAATTTTTTATCATTATCAAAAAATAATTGCATTACGGACAAAATCAGTTTACAGTGATGTGATTACATATGGGAAAACAACACTATTATTAGCAGATGATGAGCATATTTTTGCCTACACTCGCGAATATGGACAACAAAAATTATTAGTTGTTGTGAACTTTTTTGAAACACCACAGGTCGTTGATTTGCCATTCGACGTCCAGAGTATCATTTTGCAAAACTATGCTGAAGTGAAACAGTCAACAAAGCAATTGACACTTCGACCATACGAAGCGATTGTGTATGTGGTACAATAAATCAGAAAAACAAGTTGTACAGCAACTTGTTTTTTTGCTGAAAAAAACCTTAAAGAAACAAAAAAATGATACCGCTAACAACTGGACTTTCACACCGAAGCTTGGTACAGTAAGGAAGTAGCCCACTCAAAAAAATGTTTGAATGGGAAATAATAATTGGGCAGGGACCAAGTTATCAAAAAGATGTGGATAAGAGGTGGGAGCATGGAAATGAAATTTCCAAGTAATTATTTTGTTAGTTTTATTCAGCCAGCGAAGGTGTATCAGTGGCGGAAACAATATTCATGGCCAAAGCTCATATTATTGGTAGTTTTTACAATCGCATTTACATTTGTACCAATTAGTTTTATTTTTTTGAATATGAATTCGTTTAATTTAGATATGTTTATTCCGACGACAATGAGTTTAGTCACTGATGATACTGTTCGGGCACTGGAATCGTGTGATTTTAGCGATGCACGTTTAACATGTGAATCAACAGAAATCGTAACAGCGACAGGTGTTTTTGCAATTGCACCAACGAGTGAATATACAATCAGTGGCGAAGAAAATGCTATTCAAGTTGCGGAAGCGAGTAATGCCATTCTCTTTTTAGAAGATCGGGTTGTACTTACAGATGAAAATGGTGTTGGCTTCAGCGTACAATATCCACTCGGTGTTGAAAAATTAGCTGTGACCTCTGTTGAAGATGTGAAAACAGGGATTGGCGAGTTATGGTATTCTCAGTATCGACCAGTAGCAGTGCCAGTGTTGATAGGAGCGGTACTCATTATGTTATTTGCTACAATCGGGATTTATCTTGGATTCATTGGTCTCATTTTATACATGATGAAATTTAGTCGAATGGTTGAAATTGATAGTTATAAAGAAGCTTTTGCAATGGTTGTTGTGGCAACGGGATTGCCAACTTTACTTGGTGTCGGAATTGCATTTTTTACGCAAGATATTGCTGTGCTCTTAACGATTCAGTCGTTTGGAATGATTGTCATTCTTCTCATTTCCTACTTTTTGACACGCTTCCGAATGCCAGTAGCAATAACGGCAGATGTGTATGAAGAAAAGCTCCGGGAAAAAAAGCAAAAATAGTAATTGATGAGCATGTTCGTAAATAATGACATGCTTTTTCTATTTTCTGAAAACGGAGACTATCAGTAAAAAATAACGTTGTTTTACCTAACTAACTCGCTTATAATGGTACTAACATCTGTTTTTTTAAGAGATGAGTAGTGTTTAATTTAGTTTTTTAAGAAAGGTGAGAGGATTATGAGTAATTTTTATGCACAAAATCCCGAAGATGTTATTGAACAGCTTGCTGGCGATTTAGAGTCAGGATTAACTGCTGAGCAAGTCCGAATCAATCGTGAGAAATATGGGACAAATGAGTTACCAGAAGAGAAACAAACACCAATATGGCTTGTGTTTTTGGGGCAATTTAAAGAACCATTAACATTAATTTTAATTGCAGTTGCAATTATTTCCTTTTTAATTGGCGAATGGAAAGAAACAATTATTATTGCGGTAATCGTAATATTTAATGCATTAATTGATACAGTACAACAAGCGAAAGCACGTAAGTCGCTCGCAGCATTAAAACAAATGGCGGCGCCAAAGGCATATGTACGTCGAGATGGACAAACAATGGAACTTGAGTCAAGTGAAATTGTCATTGGTGATGTTGTTATTTTAGATGCGGGACGGTTTGTGCCAGCAGACATGCGAATCATTGAAGCAAGTAATTTACAAATCAATGAATCGGCATTAACGGGAGAGTCTGTTCCAGTTGAAAAACAAACAGCAGTTATTCCTGCCGAAGAGGTTGCCCTTGGTGATCAAGTCAATATGGCATTTATGTCAACGTTAGTGACGAATGGGCGCGGAATTGGGATTGTAACCGGAACGGGAATTCAAACAGAAATTGGGAAAATTGCTGATTTAATGTCACAGCAAGAGGAAAGTGAGACACCATTACAAATACGTTTAGCAAGTCTCAGTAAAATCATTGCGATTATTGCATTTGTCTTAGCAGTTACAATTTTCTGTATTGATGTCTTTATCTATGGTTCTTTAGCAAATGATTGGCGCGAAGCATTAATTACAGCGAGTGCAGTCGGTGTTGCCGTAATTCCAGAAAGCTTACCGGTTATTGTTTCGGTTATTCTTGCTCTTGGTGTTGGTCAAATGGCCAAAAAACATGCAATTGTCAAAAAATTACCTTCAGTAGAAACACTTGGTTCAGTTAATGTCATTTGTTCTGATAAAACGGGAACCTTGACACAAAACCGGATGACGGTAACAGAATACTATGCAAATCAACAAAGTGGTTTGGCAACGGATTTAGACTTAAATGTGCCCGAAAATCAATTGTTATTGCAAGCAATGATTCTATGTAGTGATGCTGAAGTGACGGACCATGGAGAAATTGGTGATCCGACTGAAATTGCATTAGTTGATTTAGGACGTAAATTTTCACAGCCTGAAAATGAGGTGCGTGCCAAATATCCACGTATTGATGAATTACCATTTGATTCTGATCGAAAAATGATGTCAACAGTTAATACTGTTGATGAGCAAAATTTTGTCTTCACTAAAGGTGGCGTTGATCAAATGCTTAAACGCACAACGCGAATCATTGAAAATGGCCAAATTCGAGACTTAACAGAAGCAGATATTGCAGCTATTTTAGCGGAAACAGAAAAAAAATCAAAAGAAGCATTACGCGTACTTGGATTTGCATATAAACTTCATGATCCTGAACAACCATTCGAAGAAAATCTTGTTTTCATTGGTTTGGTTGGTATGATTGATCCACCTCGTGAAGAAGTGAAAGCTGCCATTGCTCGAGCATCTGCAGCGGGAATTAAAACAGTGATGATTACGGGTGACCATAAAATCACTGCTGTCGCGATTGCACATGAACTTGGTATTGCCGATTCAATTGATCAGGCAATGGAAGGCTCTGAGCTAAACCAATATTCAGACGAACAATTAAAAGGAATTATTCCTCGCTATAATGTGTTTGCTCGGGTATCACCAGAGCATAAAGTCCGGATTGTGAAAGCATTACAGGCAAATGAATTGGTTGTTTCAATGACTGGAGACGGTGTGAATGATGCGCCATCATTAAGTGCTGCAGATGTTGGAGTAGCGATGGGAATTACTGGAACAGATGTTGCCAAAGGAGCAGCAGATATGATCTTAACTGATGATAACTTTGCGACAATTGTCAATGCTGTTGAAGAAGGTCGAAATATCTACAATAAAATTAAACGTGCCGTATTATTTGTTTTAACGACAATTTTCGGTGAGGCGTTAGTGATTCTTGTTGCGGTTATTTTAGGCTTAGGTGATCCATTGGCTGCAGTTCACGTTTTATGGATTAACTTAATTGTTGAATCATTGATTGCTATTCCAATGGGAATGGATATCAGCCGCCCAGATGTCATGGAAGAAACACCACGACATAAAAATGAATCAATTTTTGCTGGTATCAAAGGTGCCTTAATTGCCGGAGCGGCAATTGTTGGGGCAACAGCTCTAGCAACGTACTTTATCGGATTAACAATATATCCAAACACTGATGGAAATATTGCCCAAACGATGACATTCTTTGTAACGGCAACAGCTCCATTATTCTATGCATTGAGTATTCGTCTGCCTCGCCAGACAGTATTCTCAAAACATGTTTTTGAAAATAAAAACTTATTAATTGCAATTGCAATTGGGTTAGTCATGAATATTTTATTGGTAATTACACCAGCAAATAACATCATGAAATTGACACCAATGACAACAGAGCAGTGGCTCATTGTTGCGGGGATGACAATTATTCCAACCTTATTAATGGAAGCAGCAAAACTCATTATGACACGCAAAAAATAAAGCACTAAAGTCCGAACACTGTTCGGGCTTTTTTTGTGAAATCGATTTCTTTTTTAAGAGCATATTGATTGTATTTCTCGATTAAACCTGTTTATAATGAATATGTGAATAAATACACAATAAAACCAAAAGGGGATTTATCAATATGAAAATAGCAGTTATTGGATGTACGCATGCGGGTACCGCAGCAATTTTAAACACACGTAAACTTTATCCTGAAGCCGAAATCACAGTATACGAGCGTAATGATACAATTTCATTTTTATCATGTGGAATTGCATTATATGTTGGTGGAATTGTGAAGGATGCTAACGGCTTATTTTACTGTTCACCTGAAGCATTAAATGAACTTGGAGTAACAACAAAAATGCAGCATGATGTGCTAGCAATTGATACAAAAGCTAAAAGCTTATCAGTCCGTAATTTGCAAACTGATGAAGTATTTACCGACACATATGATAAATTAGTCATGACAACTGGGTCTTGGCCAATTGTTCCGTCATTGCCAGGAATTGAATTGAAAAATATTTTATTGTCAAAAAATTATGATCATGCTAAAGCAATTATTGCTCAAGCCAATAATCCTGAAGTCAAAAATGTTGTTGTTGTTGGCGCGGGCTATATTGGTGTTGAACTCGTTGAGGCTTTTGAAATGCAAGGCAAGAAAGTCACACTGATTGATGTCAGTGAACGGGTACTAGCCAAATATTTAGATGCTGAATTTACAACTGTAACTGAGCAAGCAATGCAAGCCAAAGGGATTACACTAGCTTTAAATGAATGTGTTGAAGGCTTTACTGGTCGAGATGGAAGCGTAACTACTGTGCAAACTAATCATGGTAATCATGAGGCGGATTTAGTTATAATGTGTATTGGCTTTAAACCAAATACAGCTTTATTACAAGGCCAAGTAGATATGTTACCAAATGGTGCTATTCTTGTTGATGAATATATGCGTTCAAGTAACCCCGATATTTTAGCAGCTGGAGATTGTGCGACAATTTATTACAATCCGACAAAAACTTGGCAATATATTCCACTTGCAACGAATGCAGTTCGAATGGGGACATTAGTTGCACATAATTTAGTTGCACCCAAATTACGTTACATGGGAACACAAGGAACGTCTGGAATTAAAGTTTATGATGACAACTACGCAGCAACAGGTTTAACAGTGGAGCTAGCGGTAGAAGCTGGTGTTGAAGTAGAGGTAGCAACGATTACTGATGCGTATCGTCCTGAGTTTATGCCAACTCATGAAGATGTGACGTTAAAACTCGTCTATCGTCGTGATAATCATGTCATTGTTGGAGCACAGCTCATGTCGAAAATTGATTTAACACCAACAATCAATACAATCTCACTCGCAATTCAAAAAGAAACGACAATTGAAGAGTTAGCATTTGTTGATTTCTTCTTCCAACCACACTACAATAAGCCGTGGAATATCTTGAATTTAGCTGGATTAGAAGCAATGCAAGTTGCCAGTGCTGAAAAATTCAATGAAGTTGAATGAGCAACTAGCTAATTATCCCAGTGAGTATTTGGCATTTTTAGTTGAATTTCATACAAGCCGTGATTATTTTCGGTGTCATGATCTGCTTGAGGAACTGTGGCGAGATGTGAGCTTGTCACTCGAAAAAGATCATGTATATGTTGGTTTATTACAAGTTGCTGTCGCGATGTATCACTGGCGACGAGATAATGTTCGCGGTGGCCAATTACTAATTGAAGGCAGTATTGAGAAGTTACAGGGGAAACGTGAGCAATTAGAAGCACTAGGTATCCAATTTCACGAATGTATCGCACTCTTACACCATTTAGCAGCAGCAATTGAATCCGGTCTGGCGTATGAAAGTCCAAATATTCCCTTAACCCTAGAATTAAATGAGGCTTTACGTCTCAGCTGTGAAGAACGAAATCAATGTTGGCAAACACCAAGTAATACTGCCGATGAGTATCTCGTTCATCGTCATCTATATAAATAATTTCCGAAAAAGTCTTCTAACTGGAAGGCTTTTTCGTTGTCGAAAAAACAATAATTAATTAAAAACCCCTGATTACATAGGCGAGGTGTGATTTTTTCAGTATAATGAGACAAGGAGGTGGCAAAAATGAACGTAGAAGGACAGTATTTGACAGTGGCTGTTCCGTATGTACTTTGGATTGGAATCAGTGTACTTGTTTTTTTGATGAGTGTACTGCGAAAACGAACGTACAAAACGGTACTTCGCGGCACATTTTTTGCCTACTGTGTTCAAGTGATTTACTTCACTTTTTTAAGCAATCCATTTTATCTTGCATTTGATCAACAAGCTCGTTTGAGCTTACAAGCAATCTTTGGTAAACACCCTTTTTTATTCAAAAATTTGATTCCATTTTCTTCAATCGCTGACCAGCTCGTTTGGCACTATTGGGATGTTTCAATGTTTTTGAATATTGGTTTAACAATACCATTAGGAATATTACTTGTGTTGCGAAAAACGATGTATCAGCAACCGGTACGTTTGAGAAATATTCTCAAGCAAGGTTTGTTCTTTTCCCTCATGATTGAAAGTATGCAGATGCTTGTCAATTACGGTCTGCAATATCGTCATCGTGTTGTGACAATTGATGATGTGATTATGAACGTACTAGGAACACTCATTGGTGCGCTGGTGACAATGCTCGTAATTTGGATTTGGCAGAAAATCACGCAGAGGAAACGGAGAACAAGATGATAATTTTACAAGCAAATGGAATTGCAAAAAGTTTTAGTGGTGAACCATTACTCGAAAATATTAATTTTGAAGTGCAAACTGGTGAACGTATTGCCTTAGTTGGGCGTAATGGTGCTGGGAAATCAACACTTTTAAAAATCATATTAGCAAAAGAAACAAGCGAATTAGGAACCGTTACGATACCGAAAAGTATTCAAATTGGTTATTTAGATCAACATACTGGCTTAGAAAGTCAGCAAACAATTTGGGATGAATTAATGCTGGTTTTTAGTGACTTGAAACAGATGGAGACACAGCTGACAACATTAACGACACAAATGGGTAGTGTGACAGGAGCAGAATTAGAAAAAGTGATGCATCGATATGATGAACTCCAGCAAGAATTTACCCAAAAAGGTGGCTATCAGTACGAAAAAGAGGCAAGAACGGTTTTACATGGCTTTGGATTTGATGAAAGTTGGCACCACCAGCCGATTGCAAATTTAAGTGGAGGTCAAAAAACACGGGTAGCATTTGTACGGCTTTTACTGACAAAACCCGACTTGTTGATTTTAGATGAACCGACAAATCACTTAGATATTGAAACAGTTACCTGGCTTGAAGGATATTTGCAAAATTATCCCGGCGCTTTGTTATTAGTATCTCATGATCGCTACTTTTTAGATCGCATTGTGACACAAGTATTTGAACTATCACGAACACGCATGCGCAAATATCATGGGAATTATTCGCAATATGTTGAACAAAAAAGCGGTGATCATGAACGACAATTGAAGCAATATGAAGCACAACAAAAAGAAATAGCACGGTTACAAGATTTTGTTGATCGAAATATTGCTCGAGCGACATCAGCGAATGCTGCAAAAAACAAACAAAAAGCAATCGCGCGAATGGATTTAATTGAGGCACCACAGCAAGCAGAAAAAACGGCAGCATTTCGTCTGCAAGCACAGAAAAAAACAGGAAAAGATGTGCTTGAATTACAAGCACTAACAATTGGCTACACCGACGTGACATTAGCAAAAGATATTAGTTGTCACTTTTATCGTGGTGACCGTGTTGCTATTGTTGGTCCGAATGGTGTTGGTAAAACAACATTACTCAAAACAATCTTGCAGCAACTTCCGGCTTTAGCTGGAACAATCAAAGAAGGATATCATCTTGAATATGGCTACTTCGATCAAGAAGATGAATCATTGCATCCTCAAAAGACAATTTTAGATGAAGTTTGGGATGATTTTCCACTTTTACCACAAACAACAATTCGAACGGCACTAGGAAATGTGCTGTTTACTGGTGATGACGTTAAAAAACAAATTAATGAATTAAGCGGTGGTGAAAAGGCAAAAGTAAAATTAGCAAAAATTTTTTTACAGGCGCCAAATGTGCTGATGATGGATGAGCCAACCAACCACTTAGATTTAGAAAGTAAAAATGTCCTCGAACAAGCCTTACAAGAATATGATGGAACAGTATTGTTTGTTTCTCATGATCGTTATTTTATGAACGAACTTGCCACAAAAGTATTAGCCTTACGACATGATGGGGCTGAATTATACCACGGTAATTATGAATACTATTTAGAAAAACAAGCAAATCATCAAGAAGAAGCAGGGGCGCAAACGACAGAAATAAGTGAGAACCAATTAACGTATGAACAGTTAAAAGTGCGCCGGCGTGAGCAGCAACAATTGCAACGTAAAATTGAAGCAGTTGAAGCAGAAATTGCCGGATTAGAAGATACCATCGAACAACATCAAGCGGCGATGTTAGCACCAGAAATCTATCAAGATTACCAAAAAGCAACCGCTTTTCAAGCAGAAATTGATACCGCTGAAAGTCAACTAGAACAAGCTTTAGCAGCTTGGGAAGCTTTAGTCGCACAAGAATAGGAGGAAGAAAACATGAAAAAATTAACATATGATTGGCTCTTTACCCTGACAATGGCACTCATCACACTAGGGGTTCTGATTTGGGGGATTTTCAACGGTGACCAAATCAAAATTTTTGATAGTGTATTATTGTTAATTACTTCTGGAATAACGATTGGCTTCTTTAAGCTCTTACGCATTCCATTAATTCCAAGTGTCCATTTTGTAGCACAATTTTTTATTTTCTTAGCGCTATTTGTTGGGAAAATTATTAATATCTATTTATATTTCCCTTGGTGGGATACATTTTTGCATGCGATATCAGGAGGGATTTTAGGGTTAGCTGGTGTTTTAGTACTTTCACTACTCATTCCTAAACCAGTAATCCGACAATTATCACCATGGTTCTTTGCCTTGTTTGTGGTTTTCTTTGGAACGGCAATGGCAGGATTTTGGGAAATTTATGAATTTCTTGGTGATAGTTGGTTTGGCTTCCAATCGCAAGGAAATAGTCTTTGGGACACGATGATTGATTTAACGATGGGGACAATAGGGACGATTATAACAGCTTGGTTTGTCTATCGATACCAAAGCCATGGAAAATACCAATTGATTGGAGATGTATTGAAACTCTATGATGACGATTCAATGTAAACAAAGTCAGGAAATGGGAACGAAGCAACAGCATATTTTAGCCTGCTGTTTTGATTTGCGAGGGTATCGACAATTTTTGTCACATAATGAACAACAGTTAGCACGAATATTGCAAATGTTTGTTGCCCATATCGGCCAAGGATTGGAAGCAATTGATGGATTGGAGCAACTTTCGCTCCAAGGTGATGCAATAATTGCTGTATACGAACTAAATACATTCGAAAAAAGTGTGAGTATCGTCAATGCCTTAGCAAAAATCATAGATAATCAAGAACAGTTACAGGCACAACTGCAGGCAGAATCCTTACCAACAATCAAATTTGGGTTAGGAATCGATTGTGGAGTCGTAACGAAAACACCGACATACTTGGGTGCACCAATGGGAACATTGTACGTTGGAAAAGTGATTAGTACAGCAATTCGCTTAAGTGATTTTGCTGAGCGTTCGCCAGAATATGTCGCAATTATGACAAGTGAAGCAATCGCGAAGATGCTTCCGATAGAACCAGTAAATAAAATAACTGAGCCACTCCAAGGATATGGCTATACAGCACAGAGTCTGGCAATCTAAGCGGAAATACAGAAAGAAATGAGGTTGAAAAATGATTACAGTCAAGAATCTCACATATGAAATTGATCAGCAAGTTGTGTTAAATGACATCAATTTTACAATTGCTGAAGGTGATTTTGCTGCGGTAATTGGTCCAAATGGATCGGGAAAATCGACGTTATTAAAATGTTTGCTTGGAATGAATGCAAAGTATCAAGGAAGCATTGAATATGACGGATTGTCATTAACTGATTTTCTGAAAAAAGAAAAAGTTGGCTACGTAGCCCAACATAGCTTGCGCTATAACAACTCAATTCCGGTGAGCGTACAAGAAGTTATTGCGACCGGTTGTGATAATTTACGCGGGAATCAAGAAACGATTACGCTTGCACTAGGTAAAGTTGGCTTAGAGGGCTTCGAGAAAAAAAGGCTAAGTGAACTTTCAGGTGGACAACAACAACGAGTTTTCATTGCTCGAGCACTCGCCATGCACCCCAAATTATTGATTCTCGATGAACCAACAGTTGGTATCGACCAGGGGCGAGTAAAGGAATTTTATGAACTGATGATGCGACTGCATCGTGAAGGGATGACAATTATTTTAGTGAGTCATGATGTCCACTTGATGAATACCGAAATTACGAAAGTGATTGCAATTAATCAAGGAGTAGCGTTCAATGGGAATTTTGAAGAATACCGTCGCTATCATGCAAATTATTGTGAGTGTGGTGAAGTATAATGTGGCAAAATCTCTTTCAATATGAATTTTTACAAAATGCTTACCTTTCAGGAATATTAGTTGGATTTATCGCACCATTACTTGGTGTTTTCATCGTTTCCAAGCGCCTAGCACTGATCCCAGATGCCTTAAGTCACGTTTCCCTTTCGGGTGTCGCAATTGCCACATTTTTGATTAGTATTGGTATATTGCCAGCAGCATTTAACCCGATGTTATTAGGAATTGTGTTTAGTGTGATTGGTGCTATTGTCCTTTGGCAACTAACGCGACAATTTCATAATGTACAAGAAATTGGCATTGCGATTGTGATGTCATTAAGTTTAGGGATTAGTGTTATCTTCATTGCACTCGCAAAAGGTGTGAATTTAGATTTAACAAGTTATCTCTTTGGAAGTATCAATACGATTTCGCGGCAAGATTTATGGATTGTAGCTATTTTGGCACTGAGTACTATCATTTTTGTTCGGTTACAATATCGTAAATTATTTGCCATTGTTTTTGATGAAGATTTTATTCGGGTTCGCAATTTACGGATTAATTTAGTCAATGGTACCTTTTTTGTTTTTGTCGGTTTAGTTGTTGCTGTATCTATGAAAATCGTGGGAGTTTTATTAATTTCAGCTTTGATGACATTGCCAGTAGCGATTGCAATTCGACTAGCTAAAAGCTTTAAACAAACGATTGTGTATGCAGTTATTAGTGGTGAAATTGGTGTTATTACTGGGCTAATTAGTTCATATTATCTGAATCTTCCTAGTGGTGGAACAATTGTTGTCACACTCGTTTTATTATTATTAGGCGTGTTTGTTTGGACAAAAATGAAAAAAATAAAACAAAAACGCTTGACAGATTAAGAAGAGCTTGTTAGAATCAAAACATAAAATTAAAAAAATCTTCGATGACGAGGAGAGTAGCATGCCAGTTTGGTGAAGCGACTAGGGGTTGGTGAAAGCCCTAGCGATGACGACATGTGAACCGCACCTTTGAGAACAAGTTTTGAACTTTAGTAGGGACTTGCGTTGCCGGCGTTAACGGATAAGAGGGGTAAAGTCAAATGGCTTTGCAACAAGAGTGGTACCGCGAATTTGAACATTCGTCTCTTGATTTGTTATGAATCAAGGACGAATGTTTTTTTGTTCTTGAAACTGACAGAAAACAATAGCATAGTGATTCGAGGAAAAAGAGAGTAGTTTCAAAACGGATGTACAGCGAATAAGGGATGGTGTAAGCCTTATGATCAGTTTGAAATGAACCGCACTTTGGAGAACAAACTTTGAACGAAAGTAGGAGTTTGCGTTGCCGGCGTTAACGGATAGAGTGGTAAAGTTAGCGATAATTTTACAACGAGAGTGGTACCGCGGAGCAAACCTGTCTTCGTCTCTTGAAGCAATTCAAGTGACGAGACGGGTTTTTTTGTAACTTGAAAAAAATTAAGGAGGACAAAATAATGAAAAAAGTAATGACAGTAGCAATGAGTATGATGATGGCAGTGAGTTTAGTAGCATGTGGAAGTGGGAGTGCTGTGAGTGGTGAAACGGAAATTGAAGCAATTCAAACAAAAGGTGAAATTGTGATGGCGACATCACCGGATTATCCACCATTTGAATTTCCATTACCAGATGGGACAATCGTCGGATTTGACATTTCAATTGCTGAGGCAATTGCTGCTGAATTAGGTGTTGATTTACGAATTGAAAGTATTGATTTTGATGGATTATTGCCGGCACTTGCAACAAATAAAGTTGATTTTATTATCGCAGGACTTTCTGCTGACGAAGAGCGGGAAAAAGCGTTTGGTTTATCGGATAGCTACTATGAATCAGGATTTTCATTCTTAGTGAAAGCTGAAAATAAAGAGACATACAAAACGATTGAAGATGTTCAAGCGGCGAGCGTTGTCGTTCAAAAGGGAAGTGTGCAGGAGACATATGCAACTGAAAATGGGATTACTCAGTTAACGAGCTTGCCAAAAATGAATGATATGGTGCAATATTTAGAGACAAATCGTGCTGAAGTTGTGATTGTTGATTCAATTGTTGCTCAAAGTTATGTTGAAACTGGGAACTATGCCATCGCTTTCGAAGTGACTGAAGGTTCTGAAGGTGGAAATGTTGTTGCGGTTGATAAAGATCATGAAGCTTTATTAGCAAAAATCAATGAGGTTATTGCTCAACTTGAAGCAGAAGGGCAATTAGAAGCATTTATGGCTGAAGCTTTAGACTTACAAGCACAACAACAATAGCATCAGGAATTATGGAAGAGGAGAAAATAAATGAGTTTTGAGTTTATCACAGAGTATTGGCCACTCTATTTACAAGGGGCTGGCGTAACGTTATTACTAGCATTTTTTACAGTCTTATTAGGCTTTGCGTTTGGGATTTTAATAGCGTTTGCGAAGCTTTCGAAGCGGAAAATTTTATCGCTTTTAGCGACAACGTATATTGAAATTATTCGGGGAACACCACTATTAGTGCAAATGCTAATTATTTTCTATATGTTACCAGCATTTGGTGTCCAAATTCCAAACTTGTTTGGGATCGCCAAATTTGGTGACTATAGTCTCGTTGTTTTAGCATTAGTTATCAATTCGTCAGCATATATTGCCGAAATTATCCGTGGTGGAATTCAAGCCGTTGATAAAGGCCAAACCGAAGCGGCCTTAGCTTTAGGGATGCCAAAATCACTGATGATGCGCAAAATTATTTTACCGCAAGCGATCAAAAATATTTTACCGGCGCTTGGAAATGAATTTATTGTCATTATTAAAGAATCAGCAATCGTTTCAGTCGTGGGAATTATGGATTTAATGTTTGCAGCACAACAAGTACGTTCAGCAACATATTTAGCCTTTGAACCATTAATCATGGCAGCGGTGATGTACTTTATTATGACTTTCAGTTTATCGAAAGTGATGCAATATGTTGAAGGGAGATTGGCGAAAGATGCTACACATTAAAGACTTGAATAAATCATTTGGAAAAAATCATGTATTAAAAAACCTCAACTTTAGCGTGGCACCAGGAGAAGTTGTTGCTATTATTGGCCCTTCAGGAAGTGGAAAATCAACAGCATTGCGTTGTTTGAACGGATTGGAAATTCATGAAAGTGGAACAATTACTTTAGATGGGGAAGTGTTGACGCATGATGAAAAATCATTACAAACCGCACGGATGAAGATGGGAATGGTTTTTCAAAACTTTCACCTCTTTCCACATTTAACAGTGCTCGAGAATATTATGTTTTCTCCGATAAACGTCAAAAAAATAGCGAAAGCCCAAGCCGAACAACAAGCAAAAGAATTATTACACCGGGTTGGATTAGCTGATAAAGCCCAAGCCTATCCAAGTCAGTTATCAGGAGGTCAAAAGCAACGGGTTGCCATTGCAAGAGCATTAGCAATGGAGCCAGAGGCGTTATTATTTGATGAACCTACAAGTGCTTTAGATCCAGAAATGGTCAACGAAGTCTTGCAAGTTATGCAAGAATTAGCGGAGCAAGGCATGACAATGATTGTTGTGACGCATGAGATGGGATTTGCGAAAGAAGTCGCTGATCGAATTATTTTCATGGCTGATGGTGAAATTGTGGAAATGGGCACAGCTCAACAAATTATTGAAGCACCTCAAACAGATCGGGCCAAAGCCTTTTTAGCAAATGTTTTATAATAAGAAGTAGCTATGACCAAAAAGTTGTAGCAGACAACCACCTTTTCAATGTAGTATACTGCAGATGAGAGGTGGTTTTTTTATGATGCAACGAATTGAATTAACTGATGAGATGAGTATTGCACGCATGATTATTGATTTAACGAGTTTTTTTGGAGAACAGCCAACAACACAACTATTGACAACCTATTTTGAAATGAGTATTGAAGCAGGATGGGATACTTTTTTAATTCCAACTTCTGAACAAGTTTTGGCAATTATTGAAGATGTGTTGTTACAACGGCCATATTTAAAAAAACAACTGCATTTTATCTGCGTCATCACACCGCAACAAGAGGAGAGTTGTTTTGTGAATACAACAGCTACCGCAATTATAACGGAAAGTAAACGCATCTATGAACAACTAGAGCAACCAAAAATTGCGCTAGGAATCATTGATGTCAATGATACTTTATTTGATCCAGTAGCAGTGATTACGAGTTGTCAAACGCTAGTTGAAAAGCAAATTATTGCGAGCTTTGCTGTCAAAAATAGTAGTTGTGAACAAGCAGCCATGTTGAGTCATTACAGCGAAGGGGGAATGACGGCTTGGTATCAAAAGTGGCGCAGTGATTTTTTTAGCAATGAACGGCAAGTAACAGCCTTATTTGCGAATCAATTATTACCGCTTTTGCAGCTTGAGGAACAATTCTCCATCGTACAGCAGCGTGAAAAGCTGGCAGAATTAGCGGCAACCTACCATGTGAGTACAGCAGCGATTGAACTTTCATGGCTCTTACAACACCCAGTCAATGTTTTACCAATTGTGTCAGCAATGAGTGCTAAAAAATGGCGACAAGCTTATCAAGAACAACTCGATTTTCAATTGACACGCGAACAATGGTATCAACTTTGTTAGCCAATACCTTCCAGGGTATTGGTTTTTATTTTATGAAAAACACCCTTTTTTTCACATAATGAAAGTATATTCATGGTATTTTTGTATAAAATCATCTCTTTTTGCGTAAAAACGAACAAAAAAACAAAAAGTGATTGCTTTTTGTGAGGGGGAGGAGTAGAATGAAAACGAACGAACGTAAGGGAGGTGAAGCCAAATGACATCAGAGCGCATTATTGATGTGTCAATGGAGTACTTTTCAGAACTAGGATACGCCGGAACAACCTTTACTTTAATTGCAAAGGCTGTTGGAATCAAAAAGCAATCAATCTATGCACACTTTACGAGTAAAGAGCACTTGTATTTTACATGCTTTGAACGGGCACTTGAAATTGAAAAAAATCGAGCGCAAAAGTATCAAAGGCAACTAGCACAACGGATTGATTTGTTACATGTGAAAGCAATTTTACGTGAATACATTCTCGAAAATCAATACCGGAATACCGTTTTATTTCTTTATAAAGCCGGGCTAGTCGCTCCGCATGAATATCAATTGCAAAGTCAAACATATATTGCGAAATATCGTGAAAGTATGTTGGCAATTTTTCGTCCATGGCTTTTATTGATGAAAGCGGAGAATGCCGCACAAAAACAAAATGCCATAGATATTATTGAAGTGCTTTTTTGTTTATATGATGGTTGTATGATTGAATTAGTTCTGAATGGGAAACAAGCATTTCAAAAACGTTTTGATAGTGTTTGGTCATTGTTCTGGGAGAGTATCGTTCAGAAAATAGAATGAAGGTGGGAAGATGAATCGCGAATTACAAGTGAGTTTTCAAAAAACAATGCTGTATAGCTTCTGGCTCTGTCTTGTGCTGAGTGTTCTTGGAACACTATGGCAGCCAGAAAATTGGCTTTCAATTTGGCTCGGGAGTGCTGTTGGCACAACTGCGAGTGGCATTGCGACATATTTGTTATATCATTCGGCAACGAAGTTATTACATAGTGAGCAAGAGCAAGCAGTTCAAGATCAGATGGGCTCGTATGCGATACGGTTTTGTGTGTATATTATCGCTATGCTGATAAGTATTGCTTTTCAGCAACTAGTTGAACCGTTGTTTGTAATTATCGGTTTTCTGCTTCCCAAGATCGCAATGGTGATTGAGGCATATACCTTTAATCGACAAGGTAGGAGGTGAAGGGAATGGAAGAACATTTACGGGGATTGACAATTGGTGATTTCCACATGTATGAAGGTGGTGTTTGGTCAGTCATTTTGATGATTGTGTTAGCAATCGCGTTTGTCGTTATTGGCCAAATGTTTAAAAAGGCTGATCCTAAAAAACCAAAAGGACTGTTACTTTTTTTCGAAATATTAATGGATTTATTTAAAGGTGTTTGTGATGACTTCTTAGGAGAAGATGCACCACCTTATGTTCCGATTGTTGCCTTTTTTGGAATTTTCATCGGAATTGCGAACATGATGCCACTATTGTTTGGGATTAAACCACCAACGACGGATATAAATGTTACAGGAGCCTTAGCAATTATGGCGTTCTTCATCATTTATGGTTCTGGGGTTATTCGCAATGGTGTCGGTCAAACGATTAAACATGCTTTTTTCGAACCACTACCAGCACTTTTCCCAATTATGGTTATCAGTGAAACATCAAAAATGGTGTCGTTAGCAATGCGTTTATTTGGAGCAATTACAGCAGGATATGTAATTATCGATGTTATTTATTTCTTAGCTGGTATTTGGATTGCACCAGTAGCGGCGCTACCACTTCAATTTTTCTTTGATATTTTTGATGCTTTAATTCAAACAGTAGTCTTTATGTTCTTATTACTCACATTTACAAAAATGAAAATCGCTCACTAATCGAAAGTGGGCACGGATGCATAGGAGGAATTAATTATGGAAAATACAAATATTATTTATGCAGCAATGGCAATTGGAGCTGCTTTAGCAGTATTACCAGGTCTTGGAGTTGGAATCGGATTAGGATCAGCAACGCGTGGAGCAGTTGAGGGGATTGCTCGTCAGCCAGAAGCAAGTTCAGATATCACTCGTACATTCATCTTAGGAGCCGCTTTAACAGAGGTTCCAGGTTTATTCGGTGTCGTTATCGCCCTTGTTCTTTTATTCGTTAACCCATTTGGATTATAAGAAACCAGTGACAATGAATACTAGAGGAGGTGGGCTATATGCATATTTCGATTGACATTTTACCAACGCTCGAGATTATGATCGGACATGCGGTTTCTTTAACAATCTTATTGCTCATTTTCTATTTCTTTTTATGGAAACATTTTGCCGCTTATTTAAATAAACGGAAAACGATGGTAACAGGTGAGTTTGATAAGGCTCAAGCTGAACAGCAACAAGCTGTGAAAAACGTCGCACGAACAAAAGAAGAATACGAATCAGCACGAAAACAAGCACGGCAAATTTTGCAAGGTGCTCAATCTGATGCCAAACGGCAACATGAAATGATTGTTGAACATGCCCGTCACGAAGCAAATGCAGAAATTGCTCGTGGAAAAAATGTCTCAGATCAACTCTATCAACAAGCAATGGAACAATTCAATAAAGATGCAGTAGAGTTAGCAATGAATGCGACAAAAAATTTATTAGTTGAACATGCTCAAACAAATCCGCATGATTTAATTAATCAATCATTACAAAAAGTAGGTGAGCTGAATGATTAGTATTGGAAAAACATATGCGGATACGATTTTATCGCATTTGAACGATCGCCTGGATCGCTTAGGGGATATTTTTGCTGATATTGAAAAAGTTCACGAATATTTTCAAAGTAACCCTGATAAATTAGCAACACTTCACGTTGATGATATTCATCGTGAGTTTGGACCGATTGACCCTTACGTTATCTATGTTGTGAAAACGATGATTATCGAGCACACGTTAGATCATTATGACGAGTTTTACCGCGAGTTTAAATTTATCTTTGAACACAATGCCGAAGTTTTACATGTACGGGTGACCTCAGCAGTAGCTTTAGAAGAACCACAAAAAGTAAAATTAATGCAAGAATTAAAAGAAAAGTATCATAAACCAATCGTCATTGATACGCAAATTGACCCAACTGTGATTGGGGGATTACAAATTGTCATCGGAAATTTACTTTTTGATGATACGTTACAAACAAAACTTGAGCAAATGCGCCAATATCTGTTACATCTTGAGCATGAAGATGATGTTGAAATTGATAAATTTGGTCAAGAATTGCACAAAAAAATTCATGATTTCCAATTAAGTACGGGAATTGTTGAAATCGGTGAAGTTACGTCGGTAGCAGATTCAATCGTTTTTGCAACAGGTTTAACAGAGATTATGTACAATGAACTTGTGGTGTTTGAAAACGGCTTATTTGGAATTGCGCGTAACCTTGAAGAGGATCAAGTCGGAATTATCGTCTTTGGTCAAGCAGTTGGAATTCGTGAAGGTCAAATTGTTGCCCGAACATACAAAATCATGTCGGTTCCTGTTGGAGAAGAAATGATTGGCCGGGTTGTCAATGCCTTAGGTGAGCCAATTGATGGTCTTGGTGAAATTCATGCGAAGCAACAACGAGCAATCGAACAACCAGCGTATGGAGTTATGGATCGCCAAAGTGTTAATGAGCCTTTGCAAACAGGGATGAAAGCAATTGATGCTTTAGTGCCAATTGGAAAAGGACAACGGGAATTAATTATCGGCGATCGTAAAACTGGAAAAACAACAATTGCGATTGATGCGATTTTAAATCAAAAAAACACTGGTGTAATCTGTGTATATGTCGCGATTGGGCAAAAAGATACGACGGTACGTTCAGTTGTGAATACCCTACGTGAGTATGGTGCTTTAGATTATACAGTCGTTGTCAATGCATCGAGTGCTGATGCGCCAGCGATGCTCTATGTCGCTCCATATTCAGGGGTAACAATTGCGGAGTATTTCATGTTACAAGGGAAAGATGTTTTAGTGGTCTACGATGATCTCACACGTCATGCAACGGCATACCGTGAAATTTCGTTATTACTTGGGCGTCCACCAGGTCGCGAGGCTTACCCAGGAGATGTCTTCTATCTGCATTCACGCTTACTTGAGCGGGCAGCGAAGTTATCAGATGAGCATGGTGGTGGATCAATTACAGCACTACCAATTGTTGAAACACAATCAAGTGATATTTCGGCCTATATTCCGACAAACATTATTTCAATTACAGATGGACAAATCTTCCTAGAGTCCGATTTATTTAACTCTGGAGTTCGTCCAGCCATTAATGCCGGACTTTCAGTTTCGCGTGTTGGGGGAAGTGCCCAAATTAAAGCGATGAAAAAAGTATCGGGAACATTACGGATTGATTTATCATCATATCGTGAACTAGAAGCCTTTTCACAATTTGGTAGTGATCTTGATGATGCGACACAACAAAAACTCGAACGTGGAAAACGTGTCGTTGAAGTATTAAAACAACGATCGCACCAAACATTAGCAGTGGAAAAGCAAGTCTTGATTCTCTATGCACTTACTCATGGACATCTGGATAGCTTACCATTAGAATTAATCGCTCGGTTTGAAACAAAACTTTACGACCAGTTAGGAGCAACAAGCTTAGGAATGAAAATTACGGAAACAATTCGCACAACGAAACAATTACCAAGTGATGAGGATCTTGATCAGTTTATTACTGAATTTAAAGCCCTCTTTATGCAACAGGTGGTGTAGCCAATGGGCAGTCATGCAGCACTTATTAAAAATAAAATTGCTTCAATTCAAAAAACAGCTCAAATTACGCGTTCGATGCAAATGGTTTCACAAGCACGGATTTCAGGATTTGAGCATAAAATGAAAGCGTCAGAGCAATATGCGAAGTTGAGTGAAGATATTTTCCAAAGTTTAGTTGCAAATGCATCACGAATTGACTCAGAAGTATTGAAAATTTTCACGCCTGACTATACGAAAAAAACAGCAACTTATATTATGATTTCTTCTGACCGTGGGTTAGCGGGACCATATAATTCAGCTGTCATTAAAAAAACAATGCAGATTATCAATGACCGGCACCAATCACCAAGTGAGTACCGTCTCTATGTGCTTGGACGAATTGGATATGATGCGATGCGTCGTCAAGGGTATAAGATTGAAAATGACTATATCAATGTGCATGATAACTTTAAAATTGCCGATTTAGAAGAAGTGCTAAATGAGGCCTTTGCGACTTTTTCAAGTCGTGAAGTTGGGCGCGTAGAAGTAATCTACCATCGTTATAAAAACCGTGTTGTACAAGATGTCGAACAATTAATGCTTCTGCCAATCACGAGCAATGTATCACTGGAAGAAGATAACAGTCTTCATCCAACATACATCTTTGATGAGGAAGCCGATCGCTTAGTTGGACGCATGGTACCATTGTATTTAAATGGAGAAATGCAAACAATTCTGTTGAATACAAAATTATGTGAACATACAATGCGGGTGAATGCGATGCGGAATGCAACGGATAACGCCAAGGAAATTGTTGACAAGTTATCACTTGTTTATAATGCGTATCGTCAAAGTGCGATTACTCAAGAATTATCAGAAATTGTTGCCGGGTCAAAGGCACAAAAAGGTGGTGCGAAAAAGAATGGCAAAAGGAAAAATTAAACAAGTTCTTGATGCTGTTGTCGAAGTTGAATTTGAGGAAGGGCACCTTCCTGATATTTACAACGCGTTAATAGCAGAATATGAATATAATAACGAAGTACATAAACTTGTATTAGAGGTTGCTGGACATGCAGGAGACCGCACAGTGCGGACGATTGCAATGGGAGCCGTTGATGGATTGCGCCGGGGAACAGTCGTTTACGATACCGGAGCACCAATCAAAGCACCAGTTGGACCTGAAACACTAGGACGACTTTTTAATGTTCTTGGTGAAACGGTAGATAAAGGTGAAGCAATTAGTGATGATATCAATCGTGTTGCAATTCACCGCGAAGCACCAAGCTTTAATGAATTAAGTACCGAAACTAAAATTCTTGAAACAGGAATTAAAGTCATCGATTTACTTGCTCCTTATATTAAAGGTGGGAAAATTGGTCTCTTTGGTGGAGCCGGTGTTGGGAAAACGGTTTTAATTCAAGAGTTAATCAACAATATCGCTCAAGAATACGGTGGTATTTCTGTTTTTACCGGTGTTGGAGAACGGACACGTGAAGGAAATGACTTATATCATGAAATGAAAGATTCAGGGGTATTAGCAAAAACAGCCCTTGTATTTGGACAAATGAATGAGCCGCCAGGTGCCCGGATGCGTGTTGCGTTAACAGGTTTAACAATGGCAGAGTATTTCCGTGATCAAGAGCACCAAGATGTGCTATTATTCATCGATAATATTTATCGCTTTACACAAGCAGGAACTGAAGTTTCAGCATTGCTTGGACGTGTACCTTCAGCAGTAGGATATCAACCAACGCTTGCTTCAGAGATGGGGCAACTCCAAGAACGAATCACGTCGACAGTAAATGGCTCAATCACATCGATTCAAGCCGTGTATGTGCCGGCAGATGATTATACCGATCCAGCACCAGCAACAACATTTAATCACTTAGATGCGACAACGAATTTAAGCCGTGAGATTGTTGAAAAAGGAATTTATCCAGCAGTTGATCCATTGGCTTCAACTTCAAGCGCATTGGAACCAACAATTGTCGGTGAAGAGCATTACCGTACAGCGAAACAAGTTCAAGAAGTATTACAACGTTATCGTGAACTTCAAGACGTTATTGCGATTTTAGGGATGGATGAATTATCGGCTGAAGACCGTTTAATTGTTCATCGTGCTCGTCGCGTACAATTATTCCTAAGTCAAAACTTTCATGTTGCTGAGCAATTTACGGGACAACCAGGTTCGTTTGTACCAGTAAAAGAAACAATTGCCAACTTTAAAGGGATTTTAAATGGTAATTATGATCATTTACCTGAAGAGGCTTTCCGCTTAGTTGGGACAATTGAAGATGCTGTAGCAAAGGCTGAACAAATGAAAGCATAAGGGGTGAACGAGTATGGCAAAACAACAAGATTTAATTTTGCGTGTCGTCACTCCCTATGGTGTTGTTTATGATGGCCAAATTGAGTCAGTCATTGTGAACGGGCGTCATGGAAAATTCGGTTTGAAAAAAAATCATTTACCAATTGTTGCGCGATTGACAATTGGCGATTTGCAAGCACGTTTTCTCGACGGCACAATTCACTACTTTGCCGTTGCCGGTGGCATCTTAGAAATGAGTGAAAACATTGTGAAGGTGTTAACGCTTGATGCGATTGATGCTTCAAATATTGATACACTGATTGAAAAACAGCGTGTTGAAGATTTGAAACGTGAAAAACGGATGCAACAAAGTCGTTCGGAATTAATGGCACTTGATATTGAATTACAAAAAGCGATTAACCGTTTGAATGTTGCCGATGTTATGAAAAAAATCGGTCGCTAATCAAAAAAAACCGAGACATAGTCTCGGTTTTTTTTAATGAATACTAATTTGTTGTTTAGTTGCTGAAGTATGTGGAAGTGAAAAATGGGATTGAAGTAATTCGGCAAATAAGGTGGCTGTATCATCATCATGGGCAAAAAGTTCACGTAACCGCTGGAGTTGTTCTTGGAATTGTTGTTCACTACTCGCATGTGCACGGTATTTATGATAGACGTTCAAGGTTAATTGTTTACAAAACGCCTGATAAAGTGTCGCACGACGTGATTCAGCAGAAAATTCAACTAAGAGTGCTGCAAAGTGCTGCTCAATTGTCGTGCTCGAAAGCTGATGGAGATTTTCTGCATTCACCATATAATGAAGTGTATGCAGAAAACGATAGCGTTTCATGATTCGTTTTTGTAATGGAGAAAAAAAGAATAGAAGATAACATAAGCAAAAAAATAAAATCAAAATCATTCGGGGCTCACTTCCTTTAGTAGTGTTATTGTAACAAAAAATGTGTAATAATCGAGTTAAAAGCAAGGCGAGCAAATTAAGCTTGTGAGATAGGAGTACGATAAAGATGAAAAAAATTTTGATATTAAGTGATAGTCATCATGAACGTGAAGTGTTAATGAGAATCGTCGAAAAAAATTTCGATTGTGACGCTTATATTCATTGTGGTGATTCACAACTTAAAAGCACGGATAAAAGTTTACAACCTTTTTATGTTGTGGCAGGAAATACGGATTTTGATCAGCAGCTACCTCCCGATTTAATGCTTGATTTTGAAGCATATCCCTTGTGGGTAACACATGGACATCGTTATGGCGTGAATTGGGGGAGTGAACAACTTGTCCGAGAAGCAAAACGGATTGGTGCAAAAATCGCGTGCTTTGGACACACACACATTCCATACTGCCAAAAAATCGATGAGGTATTGTGTATCAATCCAGGAAGTGTCACGAGCCCACGAGGTGAATGGACATTTGGTACTTATGCTATTCTCAGTATTTCACGACCGCAAGAGCCGCTAGTGATTCGATTTTATCGCTGCATTGATCATGAATTAGTTGACGAACAAATTGTTCACATGGCATAATACACAAGAGGTGAAGAAAATGGCTATCCATATTGTAATGTATCAACCAGAAATCCCGCCAAATACGGGAAATGTTATGCGTACGTGTGCTGCAACGGGAACGAAGCTACACTTAATTCATCCGCTTGGATTTTCGCTTGATGAGAAACATATGCGACGAGCGGCAATGGATTATTATGAACACGTTGACTATCAAGAGTATCCTTCAATTGAAGCTTTCTTTGAAGCTAATGCTGGAGGGAAGTTTTACTTTTTAACGCGATATGGCCAAAAACCATATTCAAGTTTTGATTACAGTAATGTTGACGAAGAAATCTACTTTGTTTTTGGAAGTGAGTCAAAAGGTATTCCGAAAGAAGTACTTCAGCCCTATTTTGAGACGTGTTTACGAATTCCGATGAATGGTAAAGTCCGCTCGTTGAATGTTGCGAATTGTGCAACAGTATTACTGTATGAAGCATTACGGCAACAAAATTTCCCAGGACTTCTTTTAGAAGAACCACAAGCAGATGATCAAGGTTTTAAAGGGAAAGATTGGATTTTATCAGAGTAAAAACGATGCATGCATCGTTTTTTTTATGTGAAAAAAACACCAAAAAATTGAATTTCCACCCGGGAAATCAGGTGATTTTTGTCCGAAAATATTCAGAATTTATTGTCAAGCTATAATAAACTCTAGATTTATTGATAATTTTTCATTATAATAGATAAATGAGTAGTGAAAGCGGATTTTTTTTAATTGTAAACTGTAAAAAGATTTGCGAATTAATTATTCTGTAACAGAATTGACGAATAGAGTTGTTATAATAAAACTAGTAAATGAAACTCAAGAAATTGAAATAAGGTGGTGATACGTTTGATTAAAGTATCGAATGTTTCCAAAATATATAAAAACCATATGAAAGCCCTCAATGATATTAGTGTGGCAATTGAAGATGGTGAGTTTGTGTATGTCGTTGGTCACTCGGGAGCGGGAAAATCAACATTTATCAAATTATTGTATCGTGAAGAACGAGCAACTCATGGTAGTGTCATTGTAAATGATTTGGATTTAACAAAGATTCCAAATCATCGTGTTCATAAGTATCGCCGAACAATCGGCGTGGTCTTTCAAGATTTTAAACTCTTACCAAATTTAACAGCATACGAAAATGTTGCATATGCTCTTGAAGTACACGGTGAGGACGCTGAAACAATTCGTCGCAAAGTCAAAGACTCACTCGAATTAGTAGGATTACTTGATAAGATGAAGCAATTTCCAAATCAATTATCTGGGGGAGAACAACAGCGAGTTGCAATTGCTCGAGCGATTGTCAATAAACCCACATTGTTGATTGCTGATGAACCAACTGGAAACTTAGATCCAGTGACATCACAATCGGTTATGGAAGTACTCGAAGAAATTAATCGCCGCGGCACAACAGTTGTCATGGCAACACATGATATTCATCTAGTAAATGAAAGCCGGAAGCGGACATTGACATTTGAGAACGGTGTTGTGATTAATGACGCGAAAGAAGGAGGATACTTCTATGATGATGAAGTACTTTAGAATGGCGACACGCCACTGGCGTGAGGCGTTTAAAGGAATTTGGCGTCACCGAATGTTGGCATTCTCAGCAGTTTTATCAGTTGCAGTTGCACTATTTTTGACAAGCTTTTTAGTTCTTGTTGTGTTAAACGTCAATAATGTGACTGATAACTTAGAAAAAGATATTAAGATTTATGCCACAATTCAAAAAGATACAAGTGCAGAAGCAGTTGATGCTTTGATTGGCAATACGAAAACAGTAACCAATATTATTGAAGTTCAGTATAAAACAGCAGATCAAGAATTAGATGATCTGATTTTATCATATGGTGAGGATGGAAAGATTTTTGAATCATATCGTTCAGACAATCCATTAAAGGCAACATTGACATTTACGTTAAATGATGCCAGTCTCGCACAAAAAACAGTGGAAGATTTAAAAGCATTCCCAGAACTTGATAAAATTCAATATGGACAAGAAACAGCCGAAAATATTATCAAAATTTTTGATACTGTTCAACAGTTTGGTGCAATTGTTGTTGCCGCTGTCATGGTCGTAGCTGTTGTCTTAATTTCAAATACAATCCGTATGGCGATTATGGCACGTCGAACTGAAATTGAAATCATGCGTCTTGTTGGGGCATCGAATTTCTTTATCCGTTGGCCATTTATCCTTGAAGGATTATTGATTGGGTTAATGGGAGCCATTATTCCAATTGGCTTAACAGTTGTTGGATATACACAACTATATAGTTACTTAACAAATGAAGGTCAGTTAACGCTCGTACGTTTAGCTGAACCAAGTACTGTCTTATTAGGCATTAGCTTATTTATTCTCGGTGTCGGAGCCTTAGTTGGTATCCTTGGAAGTTTATTCTCAATGACACGTTTCTTGAAAAAATAGCAATCTCAGAACAAAATGGAAAGGTGAAACCATGTTAAAAGCGAAAAAATTTTGGGTGGCACTTGTGGCAGTCACATTATTCGTATCGGCATTCCCGCTACAACCGTTAGCTGCCGATGCAGCTTGTGACTCACAAGCAGGGTGTCAAGCACTCGTCACTCAACTTGAAAATGAAGCCAAAGAACTTGATAACCAATTAGCACAAATTAGTAATGAAGATAAAGCTAGTCTTGAAGAAAAGATGAACTTAGTGAATGGATACTTACGAAATGTTTCAACGACACGAGATGAAATTGAAACGAATATTGCCGATTTAACAGCAAAAAGTGAAACATTAAAAGAAGAAGCAACTGTGATTCGTGATAAAGTTGCCGTCCGAATGGTCCATATGCAAGAATTAAGTAAAGGAAATATTTTATTAGATTTCTTAGTGAATTCGGAATCATTATCGGATTTTATCCAACGAGCAATGACATTAACGGATTTAACGGCATATGACCAACAGATGTTGAATCAAATGCAGACAAAGTTGACTGAAATTGAAACAAATCAAGCTGTTATTGCTGAATCACAAACAACAATTGCATCGTTGTATGCAACAGCGCAGACAAAATTAACAGACTTAGAAACAATTGAAGCGAACCTTGTTGTTGAATTAGAAAAAGAAGCGGAAAAGCTTGTAGCGACAGAACAAACAACGCCGTCAGAAAGCAGCCAAATTGTCGATGTTCCGGCAGGAGTCTTTACGAATCCATTGCCTGGAGGCTATCTCATGTTCCCATGGGGAGTTTGTGGTGACGACTACTTTGGAAAATGTCACACGGGCGTTGATTTAGGAGCGTATGTTGGGGCACCAGTTGTTGCTTCAGCATCTGGAGTTGTTACTGCTGCCGGAACTGATGGATCACGTGGGAATTATGTCACAATTAGTCATGATGGAGCAACGACACAGTACTATCATTTAAATTCACTGAATGTTTCAACTGGCCAAAGCGTAAGCGGTGGACAAATGATTGGAACAATGGGTGCAACTGGATTTGTTACAGCACCCCATTTGCATTTTGAATTATGGATGAATGGTGTCAATGTTGACCCAGGAATTTATGTTGGATATTAATCAAAAAGCCAATCGCTGATTGGCTTTTTTTTACAAAAAAATAGTTTTCGGAGGATGCAACGATGAAACAAACATATACACGCAAACAATTAGTACTCATGGTTGCCTTAGGAGTGATTGGTGGAATAATGATTACACTAATCGGTGGGATTGTAGCTCTACGAGTGAATCCATTTGGGGCATCACTCAACAGCTTAGAGCTCAAACAAGCTAATGAAATTATTTCTCAAAATTTTTATGGCGAAGTTGATCAAAGTAAAATTCAAGTGGGTGCCGTATCCGGAGCTGTACAAGCTTTGGGTGATCCACACTCAAGCTACTTAAGCCCAGAAGAAACAACAGCGTTTCGCGAGCGACTTGAGTCATCTTTTGAAGGTATCGGAGCAATGATTCAGGCAGTGGATGGTAAAATCATTATCAGTGACGTATTACCAGATTCACCAGCACAAGCTGCACAACTGCAACCAAATGATCAAATTCAAGCGGTAGATGGCAAGGAAGTTGGCGAGCAGAGTTTAGACGAGGTAATCGCACAGGTGAAAGGACAAGCCGGAACAGATGTTGTGCTCACTATTTGGCGAGATGGAACTGTAACAGATGTTACGGTCACGCGTGCCAGTATTAGTCAATCGAGTGCGACAACGAGTTTAGTAGTCGATAAAAACGATGAGTATGGCTATATTGATATGCGCCAATCTTTTGGAAGTGAAACGGCAAGTGAATTTGCACAAGTGTTAGAGGAACTTGGATCAGTACCAACGTTAGTGATTGATTTGCGAGATAATCCGGGAGGATATTTACAGGCTGTAAGTGATATTTTGGGTACACTTGTGAATCGTGAGCAACCATATGTGATTGTAGAAGCTAAAGATGGAAGTCAAACACCGTATAACTCAAAATTAACAGAGGCAGCGCCGTATGAATATGTCATTCTCGTGAATGAAAATACAGCATCAGCTGCGGAAATTATGACAGCGGCATTACAACAACTGGCTGGTGCGCAAGTTGTTGGATTACAAACATATGGAAAAGGCACAGTACAACAACAATTTGATTTAGTAAATGGTGGTGTCTTGAAACTCACAGTTGAACGTTGGTTAACTCCGGATGGAAGTTCAATTGATGGTGTTGGTGTCACGCCTGATATCGAAATCAAGCCAGAAATGATTTATCAACTTCCACGGATTATTTTAAGTGATGTATTCCGTGTCGGTGATACAGACTTGAAAATCTTGACAGCACAATATATGTTACGGGAACTTGGATATGATATTGAAGAACGTGATGGTTACTTTAGTGAAACATTTGTGCCTGTTTTAGAACAGTTTCAGCAAGATGTGAGTATACCAGTAACTGGAATTATTGATGTAGCAACGGCAAATGCGATTAATCAACGATTAAGTGAGTATCTTGCAGATGAGAGCCATGATGTCCAATTACAAAAAGCAATCGAGTTAGCTACTGAACGTGCTAGCTAATTAGTTTAAAGCTGTAGTATACTAAGTACTATAGCTTTTTACTTGTAAGGAGGTAAGTGTGTATGGATCAATTTCAAATTAAAGCTCCATTTGAACCGAGTGGAGACCAACCAGCGGCAATACGACAACTCGTATCTGGACTTCAATCTGGAGCCAAACAACAGATTTTATTAGGAGCGACGGGAACCGGAAAAACTTTTACGATGAGTCAAGTTATCCAGGAAGTAAATCGTCCAACAATTGTAATTGCCCACAATAAGACGCTCGCGGGTCAGTTATACAGTGAATTAAAGGAGTTTTTCCCAAATAATGCTGTGGAATACTTTGTGAGTAACTTTGATTATTATCAACCGGAAGCGTATAAACCTTCAACGGATACCTATATCCAAAAAGATGCCCAAGTCAATGATGAAGTTGAAAAGCTACGATATTCAGCAACAACGTCATTACTAGAGCGACGAGATGTCATTGTTGTCGCGTCAGTTTCTTGTATTTACGGAATTGGATCGCCAGAAGAATACAAAAGCATGCTTGTATCTGTCCGTGTGGGGCAAGAGCGTGATCGCCAAGATTTAATGCGCTCATTAATTGATATCCAATACCAACGAAATGATATTGAATTTGCCCGTGGTACTTTTCGCGTTCGTGGTGATGTTTTAGAAATCATTCCAATTGGTCAAGACGAGGCTGGAATTCGTATCGAATTTTTTGGTGATGAAATTGAACGCATCAGCGAAATTGACTTAGTAACAGGTAAAATTTTGGCTGATCGTGAACATGTTGCGATTTTACCAGCGAGTCACTATGTCACGAAACAACATACATTAGACGAGGCAATTGCTCGAATTGAAGCCGAACTGGTTGAGCAACTTGCGTACTTGGAAAAAGCAGGAAAGTTACTGGAAGCACAACGCCTTGAACAGCGGACAAACTATGATTTAGAAATGTTGCGTGAAGTCGGTTTTTGTACGGGAGTTGAGAACTATTCACGGCACTTAACGTTACGTGAAGAGGGGGAAACGCCATTTTGTTTACTTGATTTCTTTCCCGATGATTATTTGATGATTATTGATGAGTCGCATGTAACAGTACCGCAAATTGGGGGAATGTACAATGGGGACCGAAGTCGGAAAGAGGTTTTAGTTGGCCATGGTTTTCGATTGCCATCAGCATTAGATAACCGCCCGCTTCGATTCGATGAATTTATTGCGAAAACGAATCAAATTGTTTATGTTTCAGCAACACCAGGGAAATATGAACTTGAATTTGAGCCTAAAATACCAGTTATTCAGCAAATTATTCGTCCGACTGGTTTGCTTGATCCTGAAATCACGATAAAACCAAGTAAGAATCAAATTGATGACTTATTAGCACAAATTCATTTGCGAATTGATAGAAATGAGCGGGTTTTAGTCACGACCCTCACAATTAAAATGAGCGAACAACTTACGAAGTATTTTAAAGAACAAGGTATTAAAGTCGCTTATTTACATTCTGAGATTAAAACACTTGAGCGTATTGCCATTATTCGCGATTTACGATTGGGGAAATATGATGTACTTGTCGGGATTAACTTGCTCCGAGAAGGAATTGATATTCCTGAAGTATCCCTCATTGCAATTTTAGATGCTGATAAAGAAGGGTTTTTACGTTCAGAGCGCTCCTTGATTCAAATTATTGGGCGTGCAGCACGGAATGAGCAAGGACATGTGATTATGTATGCTGATAAAATGACAGATTCGATGACAGCAGCAATTTCAGAAACACAGCGTCGTCGCGAAGTACAAAAAGCCTATAACGAGGCACATGGAATTACGCCAAAAACAATTATTAAGGAAATTCGTGATGTTATATCCGCGAGTGTTGAAGTCAAAGATACGGATAGTGCCTTTCAAACTGACAAAATGTCGAAAAAAGAGCGCGTAAAATTAATTGAACGTTTACGTAAAGAAATGAAAGAAGCGGCTGCAAAACTCGATTTTGAAACAGCAACACAATTACGTGATGCAATGATGGAAATTGAAGCAACGATGAGTAAATAGCAAAAGGGAAAGTCAAAGAAGCGAGCATTACAATAGTTTTGTAATAAAACGACGGATTTGTCATCATAAACTTTAATTCAATCTAATGAATGGTTAAAGACATTCTAAGTCATAAGTCTGTATAATAAGGATGTAACAAATAATCCCCTATTTGTTGCAACCTATTTACAACCCCCCTTTTTATTTAGTTTTATTTCGAATTTTTCTTCTTTGGTCCCCCGCCAAACGAAGCGAAATTCATTGTTATATCTTTGCTTGCGAAATTTCGAATTCCCCCCCTTTTGATATTTTTATTCGAAACCGCAAATCCAATGATGTAACACAATCCCCTATAAAGAACGTCTGGTTTTCCCCCCTTTTTTTTCCAGGCGTTCTTTTTTTTATTCACGAATGAAAATTCGTGTTTTTTTTT
>JTLC01000040.1 GCA_000798955.1 Firmicutes bacterium ZOR0006
TTTTTTTCAATATTTTTTTTGGAAAAAGTTTACTAATTTTAATATAAAAGTTTAGTCTCAGTGTGGAAAGAGTGTTTCAGTAAACTTTCAGGTCATAAACGTCTGGGGAGTTTAGCGAGAGTAAACACTGAAAATACAAGTTTCCTAGGAAACACTCAGGAAAAATATTTTTTTCGCGAAAACGGCAGTAATTGTAGTGCGAGACAAATAAAAATATGCTATTATGTCAATATTAGAAAGAGAATGATAGGAGTAATAAAATGATACCAATTTCACAACGTTTACAAATGATTGCGAGTTATTTACCACCGCACACACGAATGGCGGATATTGGCACTGATCATGCGTATTTACCGTGTTTTGCCATTCAAAATGGGTTTGCGAGTTATGCCGTTGCTTCTGATGTAGTTGTCGGTCCCTATGAATCAGCACGCCAAACAGTGGCAGATTACCAACTGACACAGAAAGTGGATGTTCGTTTAGGGAGTGGCATCCAAACACTTCGAGCGGAAGACAAGATTGAGACGATTACAATTTCCGGGATGGGTGGCAAGTTAATTACTGATATTTTAAATGATACTGAGCATTTATTTGCAGTAGAGACGCTGATTTTACAGCCAAATATGGGTGCGCATTTCGTGCGAACATGGCTACAAATGCATAATTTTATGATCACAGCTGAAACTATTGTCCATGAAAATGAAAAGTTTTACGAAATTATTGTTGGTAAAAAACAAGCAACAGTCGCACCGTTAAGCTCAGCGGAACTACAATTCGGTCCGCATTTATTGCGCGAAAAATCAGCCGAATTTCAAGCGTTTTGGCAACAAGAAATTGCAAAACGACAGTATCAAATCGCACAAATGCAAGCAAGTGGTTCCCAAGCAGCACAGCTGAAAGCGAGCGAAATGCAGGCTGAAATCGAGAAAATTGAGGTGGTATTACATGGCTAAAACAACCTTAGTTGGCCAAGAGCTAATTCGGTATTTAGAGACGTATTTTCCCCAAACATATGCGATGGAGAATGATCCAGTTGGCTTGCAAATTGGTACCCTTAATAAAAAAATTAAAACCATTTTGGTTGCGCTTGATGTTGATCAACGAGTCTGCGATGAAGCTATTGCTAAGGGTGTTGATCTCATCATTGCCCATCATCCTTTCTTATATCGACCGCTGACGAAAATTGCAACCGATACACCAAAAGGGAAAATTGTGATGCAATTAATCAAAAATGATATTGCCGTCTATGCTGCACATACGAATCTCGATATCGCTCCAGGGGGATTGAATGATTGGCTCGCACAAAAGCTCGGGCTCACGGGAACACGAGTTTTGTCCCCAACGGGAGCAACACAACTGCAGAAGTTTATTGGTTATGTGCCAAAAACACACCTTGAACATGTCCGGGAAGCAGTTATGGCTGTTAATCACCGGGAAGTTCACGGATATCGGCACTGTGTTTTTACGAGTCCAGGAACGGGAAGTTTTGAACCGCTTGAAACGGCAAGCCCATTTATTGGCGAAAAACAGCAACTGAATTTTGTAGAAGAAATTCGATTGGAATTTTTAGCACAAGCAAGCGATATGGAGGCGATTATTAGTCGCTATTGTGACGCGCACCCGTATGAAGTACCAGCATATGAAACGGTAACAGTCGAACAAACAGGATCAAGCTATGGTCTTGGTCGGATTGGTGAGTTGCCACAAGCCGTCTCATTCAATAAATTTATCAGCACTTTAAAAAAAGCATATCGTTTAGATGGCGTTCGCGTCGTTGGTGCGAAACCGGATCAACAAATTCGCCACGTTGCGATTCTTGGTGGGTCAGGAAGTGGCTATTGGCGAGATGCTAAGCGTCAAAAAGCGGATGTTTATTTGACGGGTGATATTGGCTATCATGATGCACAAGAAGCTGTCGAAGCCAAAATGATGCTCGTCGATATTGGCCACTATGCTGAACATGTATGTAAGGAAAATTTACATAAAATGATTACTCATTTCCTAGAGGAACAACACTATGATGCGCAAGTACTCACAACGACGAGCGAAGTTGATCCATTTGAAATGTGGTAATGATAGGGATCTCAAAAAGAGGAGGGGTTTTCAATGAAAGTGAAAATTTTTAAAATGACTGCTGATTTTGAAAAGTTAGAAAAGGATATTGAAGTATTTGCCGATACAGTTGAGAGTGATGGTTATCGTGTCAAAGAAGTGAAATATTCAACGGAATTTACGCCGAGTGCTGGAGAGTTATATTCAGCGATGGTTATTTATGAAGTAGTTGACTTTTTTACGAGTTAACAAGAAACGGAGTGCCCAGCATTCCGTTTTTTTAATCTTAATCGTAATCAAGGGCGAATTGCTTGCGAAATATTCATTTTAATCGTAAAATAAAGCTATAAATCGGAATGAAGGATTGGAACGTCATGACCTTAGAAGAATTATTAGAAATGTTAACAGCAAAAAAATTTAAACATACAAAACAGCGCGAACGTTTTTTACAATTGTTTATTCAAAGTGATCACTCTTCGTTATCAGCTCGTCAAATTAAAGAAAGTTTTTTGGCTCAATTTGAGACGAATGTGAGTTATGATACTATTTATAAAAACTTGACGCTCTTTACCGAATTGGGAATTCTTGATGAGTTGATGGTTGACGGTGAACGTCGCTATCATATTGCCTGTTTAAAAAATCATGATCATCACCATCATGTTATTTGTACAGCCTGTGGTAAAACTGATGTAATTCATTTTTGTCCAATGGACTACATGTCAACTTATATTGGAAACGGATACAAAGTCACAAATCATAAATTTGAAATTTATGGCATCTGCCCAGAATGCCAGGGTCAAAAAGCAACTGTTTAAGTTGCTTTTTGACATTAATAGGGAATAAATTAGAGCATTTTTATAGCTTTTTAAGAGGGTTTTCGGTTAAAATAAAAAGGAAGACAACACTTGAGGGGAGCTATTTTTTATGTCTGTACAGTTAAAAGAAGGGATTTATTGGGTTGGGGCAATTGATTGGAAATTGCGCAATTTTCATGGATTCATTACACCACGCGGAGGCACATACAATGCCTACTTGATTATCGATGAAAAAGTGACATTAATTGATAGTACAAAACCAGAATTTGGTCCAGAATTATTACGACGAATTCGTGAAATTATTGATCCGAGTGAAATTGATTATGTGATTTGTAATCATGCGGAGATTGATCATTCAGGAAGTATTCCAAGTGTGATGGCTGTCGCGCCAAAAGCAAAAATTATTACTTCAACAAAAGGAAAAGCGATTTTAGAGCGCCATCATAAACAAACGTGGGAATACGAACTAGTTCGTACAAATGATGAATTATCAATTGGGAAGCGCACGCTTAAATTTGCGACGATTCCAATGGTTCATTGGCCAGATAGTATGGTAACATATGCGATTGAAGATAAAATTTTATTCTCAAATGATGCATTTGGTCAACAAATTGCTACGTGGGAACGTTTTGCCGATGAAATGTCAATGGATATCGTTATGGAAGAAAATCAGCGGTACTATGCAAATATTGTGATGCCATTTGCCAATCCAGTCAAAAATGCATTGAAATTGGTTGGCGGGTTAGAATGTGAGATGATCGCCCCAGCACATGGAGTGATTTTCCGGACACCAGAACATATTGCTGCAGTATTAGAATCATACCGGAAGTGGTCCAATCATGAAGCAGATAATCGTGCAGTGATTGTTTACGACACAATGTGGCAATCAACGACGAAAATGGCAGAAGCAATTCAAGCAGCCTGTGAACAGCTGAATATTTCATATACGATTCATAATTTATCAGAAGATAATCTATCATTAGTCACACACGAAATGATGGTGTCAAAGTATGTGTTCGTTGGTTCACCAGTCCTCAACAATGGATTAATGCCCCAAGTGGCAGCATTTTTACACTACATGAAAGGCTTTGCACCAAAGAAAAAAGTTGGAATGGCATTCGGGTCGTACGGTTGGTCAGCGCAAAGTGCGAAAATTATTAATTCAACATTTGAAAAATTATGTTGGGATATTTTACCGAGTATCGAGATTGATTATTTTCCCGATACAGAAGAATTAGAAGCGATGACGGCAACAGTTATCAAAAATTTACAAGCAGATCCAGAGCAATTTGCTCATGCAAATCCTGGTGAATGTGAATTACTCTAGGTGCGTTGTTGGCAATAGCTGCAATTCAAGTGACGCAAGAGCGATGTGTTTACGAATATTTCGCCAATCAATTGTGAAGGTTGACAAAAAGAATAACTTTGAAGATTAAAAACACTCGCTTTTGCTAGTGTTTTTTTTTGAAATTGCTATAATAACAGACACTTTTCGGAACGAAGGAGGGGTATGAATGGGGTATATTCAACTCATGAATGAGCAACCATGGCAAGAACAAGGAGCGTATGTGCTATATTGGGCACATGCGGCAATTCGCGTGCGCTATAACTTAGCGCTACTGCAAGCATTAGAACTTGCTCGTGAGCAACAGAAACGCTTGTGTGTTGTGTACCAACTCGTACCGCAGTATCCTCAAGCAAATCGTCGTCATTTTGCATTTTTATTGCCTGGATTGGCAGAATTTGGCGATCAACTGCAGAAACTCGGTTGTGATGTCGAAATTATTTGTGAACAAACAAATGAACAATTGCTCAAAAAATGTGAATTGGCATGTGCTGTTGTGAGTGATACAAGTTATTTACGCTACTTTCGTGAAAAACAAGCCTTCATTGCGAAGCAAGTACCGTGTCAGTTTTATGCTGTTGAAACGAATGTCGTAGTTCCTGTTCAAGAAGCAGCCGATAAACAAGCTTATAGTGCGGGGACTTTTCGACCGAAAATTACTAAGCAACTGAGTACGTATTTGCAACCAATGCGTGATGTCAAAAGACTAGCTAAGCAGCACGGAAGCATCCGAGGAATGGAATGGTTGGATTATCAATATTTTTGCGAAACATGGGGATTAGCGACAAAAGTATTACCGGTCGCGAGTATTGGCGGTGAGCAAGCAGCACAGAGCCAACTTAGCCGTTTTCTCCACGAAGGTTTGGCAAAATATGGTCAAATCGCCACGACTTTTGATGAAAGTGCAAGTTCACAATTGAGTGCATACTTACATTTTGGCCATATTAGCCCACTAGATATTGCTTTGCAAGTACAAAATTATCCAGCTTCACAACAAACAATTGATATATTTTTAGAACAATTAATTGTCCGGCGGGAATTAGCCATTAATTTTGTATATTACTGTGAAAAATATGATTGTTACCCCGAGGCGTTACCGAAATGGGCCCAAATCACACTAGCAAATCATGAACATGATCACCGAGAATATCTTTACGAGTATGAGTCATTTGCGCAAGCTGATACGCATGATCCGATTTGGAACCAGGCCCAGAAACAATTATTAGTGACAGGACGCATGAACAACTACATGCGAATGTATTGGGGGAAAAAAGTAATAGAATGGACAGCAAGTTACGAACAGGCTTGGGAGTATTTGCTGCGCTTAAACGATACGTATGAACTCGATGGTCGTGACCCCAATGGTTATGTTGGAGTAGCTTGGTGTTTTGGTTTGCATGATCGTGCCTGGGCAGAACGTGAAATTTTTGGCAAAGTCCGCTATATGAATGAAACCGGTATTTATAAAAGGCAACGAGCAGCCAAACAAAAGAACTAAGAAATTTGCACTGTAGGGGTGAGTGTATGACGATTTTAGAACGAATGACAGCTTCGCCAGTCGATGACTGTCTAGAAGAATTTCATGTTGATGGTCAACAAGGACTGACAAGTAGCCAAGTGGATATACAGCAAAAAAAATATGGTGAAAATATTTTGGCAAAACCCAAAAAAACACCAGGAATTTTGATTTTTCTACGTAATTTTACACATTTGATGGCAATTTTATTGTGGGTTGGGGGGAGTGTTGCCTTTTTTGCTGGGATGCCACAACTCGGAATTGCTGTTTACCTTGTCAATGTAATCAATGGGAGTTTTAGTTATTGGCAAGAACGCCAAGCCTCAAAAGCGAGTGAAGCACTGGCTAATATGCTACCGAATTATGTTCGTGTGCTTCGAAACGGCCATGATCAAAAGATTTTGGCACAAGAAGTTGTTCCCGGGGATATTTTACTATTAGGTGAAGGGGATAAAATTAGTGCTGATGCGAGATTATTGGTAGCCGATGATTTACAAGTTGATCAATCAACACTCACTGGTGAAAGTCAAACTGTCCGCAAAAACCCACAACACCTTGCTGAAACTAAGGTGTCAATTGCAGAATATGCCAATATTGTGTACGCAGGGACAAATGTTGTCCAAGGGAGTGCGAAAGCAATGGTTTTTGCTAGCGGAATGGAAACCCAATTTGGTTCGATTGCCGCCCTCACTCAAGGAACAAAAGAAGAAATCTCGCCGTTACAACAACAATTAAACCGTTTGACAAAACAAATTTCATTAATTTCAATTTCTTTAGGTGTAATCTTCTTTTTAGCCGCTGTCTTTTTTGTTCAAGAGCCAATTGCGCTCGCCTTTATTTTTGCATTAGGAATGATTGTTGCCTTTATTCCGGAGGGCTTGTTGCCAACAGTGACACTTTCATTAGCAATGGCAGTTCAACGAATGGCAAAAAAACAAGCACTCGTAAAAAAATTATCGGCTGTTGAAACCTTAGGCAGCACAAGTGTGATTTGTACTGATAAAACAGGGACACTCACACAAAATGAAATGACAATTTCCCGTATTTTTAGCCAGGGAACTGAGTACCTCGTTTCAGGAATCGGTTATGATCCTCAAGGCGAAATTACCACAGTGACTGGTCTGAATGTTGATCAAGATAGTCAGATTCAAACCTTGATTCGGATCGGGGCACTGTGTACAAATGCGCGAATTTTACAACCAACAGCCGAAAATCCACATTATCAAGTTTTAGGTGACCCAACAGAAGCGAGCTTACTAGTTTTAGCCGAAAAAAATCAGCAACAATTACAGCAACTTCAGCTACAGTATCCACGCCTACGGGAGTTAGCTTTTGATTCGCGTCGAAAACGGATGTCAACGATTCATCAAGGCGAGCAACACGAATATTTGTACTGCAAGGGGGCACCAAAAGAGGTACTGGAATTGTGTTCAAAAGTGCAAATGCGTGACGGCCTGACACCAATGACGGATCAGAAATTTGTAGAAATTATGAACATGAATGATCAATATGCTCGCCAAGGCTTGCGGGTATTAGCACTAGCATATCGCGATTTACAAGCGGTTGAATTACCGAAGCAAAAAAGTAAATACACACCAGAGTTACTTGAGCAAGATATGATTTTTGTTGGATTAGTAGCGATGAGTGATCCACCAAGACTTGAAGTAAAAGCAGCAGTTGAAAAATGCCATCAAGCAGGAATAAAAATTATTATGATGACTGGTGACTACGGATTAACGGCTGAAAGTATTGCACGCCAAATTGGTATTGTTGATACACCAGATGTTCAAGTTGTTTCAGGAATTGAATTAGCAAATATGAGTGAATCAAAACTTGAAGGTGTGTTACAGCAACCTGTTATTTTCGCCCGTGTAGCACCGGAACAAAAATTACGAATTGTTGAAGCACTGCAAGCACGAAAACAAATTGTGGCCATGACTGGTGATGGTGTCAATGATGCACCAGCATTGAAAAAAGCTGATATTGGCGTGGCGATGGGAATTAGTGGCAGCGATGTGGCAAAAGAAAGTGCAGATATGATTTTATTAGATGATAATTTTGCGAGCATTGTCGCTGCTATTGAAGAAGGGCGGACCGTGTATCGAAATATACGAAAATTCATTTTGTATATTTTAAATTCAAATGTACCTGAAGCAGTCCCAAGTGCAATGTTTTTACTTTCACGTGGGTTTATTCCGCTACCATTGACAATTATGCAGATTTTGGCTATTGATTTAGGAACAGATATGGTTCCAGCTTTAGGACTTGGAGTGGAAAAAAACGAAATTGATGTGATGAATCAACCACCACGGCCACCGCAAGAACGACTATTAAATCGGAACGTTTTAGTGAAAGCATTTCTTTGGTATGGCATGCTCGAGGGTGTGGTCCTAGCATTGGCTTACTTTTTCATCAATTGGAATGCAGGCTGGCCAACTATCCCACTAGCAAGTGGAACAGATATCGTGTATTTGAAAGCAACAACGATGGCACTTGGAAGTATTGTCTTTTCACAAGTTGGAATGGTTATGAATTGTCGAACACAAACACAATCAGTTTTTTCTGTTGGTTTATGGAGTAATAGCCGCATCAATTTAGGAATTGGTATTGAATTGGTACTATTTGCACTCATTGTGTATGTACCATTTTTGCAAACTATTTTTCATACTGCACCGCTTGATCTCATCGATTGGCTCTTCTTATGTATTTGGCCATTTGTTATTGTTGGAATCGAAGAACTGCGAAAAATGTTTGTTCGCCGAGTAAAAAAGTAAAGTGAGGGATAATTATGAAAGTAATTGTGATTGGTGCCGGACGGCTAGGACTAGGAGTTTTTTGGCAACTTCGTGCGCAACATTATCAAGTTATCATGATTGAAGCAGATGGACAAAAAGCCAAGCTGCTTCAAAAACAAGCCCCTGAATCGCTAGTCATAGGTCCGTTATTTGCCCAAAAAACGCTTGAAGTAGCTGGGATTGCGACCTGTGATGCTGTTATTGTCTGTACACCCGATGATGAGGTCAATGCTGTTCTTGCACGAGTTGCAAAACAGACCTATCATGTGCCTAAAGTTATTGCGCGATTATACGATCCGTTAAAAGCTGATATTTATTCAGCACTAGGCATCCAAGCCTTAGCAACGACACTCTGGGGAGTAGAACGTGTCCTCGAGTTAGTGACGTATTCTCATCTCGATAGTATTTATGAATTTAATCATGGTGATGTTCGCCTTGTGCGGGTAGCTGTACCAACATTTTGGTGGGGAAAAACGATTACAAATTTAAATTATAATCAAGAAATTCAAGTGGTTGCGATTCAACGGGAGAATCGCGCCTTTATTCCACAACCGACAGAGCTGTTTTCGCCACATGATTTTGTTTATCTGACAGTGACAAATTTTGCCAGTGATCGACTCCAAACAATGTTAGGGTTAAAGGGGGAATAAGTGATGAAAGTATTGATTATCGGTGGTGGTGAACTTGGCGGCCATGTTTTACAAGCATTGCCAAGAACAACAGAGTGTTGTGTGATTGAAATTGATGAAGAGAAATGTCGGATATTACAAGAAAAGTTTCCAGACGTGACAATTCTACAAGGAAGTGGCAGTGATGTTGCTTTACTTGAAAGTGTTGAATGTGAACAGATGGATGTTGTTTTAGCAATGAGTAATCGTGATGAAGTAAATCTTGTTGTAGCAACGATCTGTAAATTTGATTTTGGTGTGAGTCAAGTTATTGCACGAGCAAATGAAAGTGAGCATCGTTGGCTCTTCACAGCAGAAAATGGTGTTGATGCGACGATTGTGCAAACTGATTTGATTGTTCAAGGAATGATTCAACGACTTCAAGAAATTATGACAGCAGCACAATTTGATTGACAAAATGAGAAGAGACTCCTAAAATAAAGATAATAGTTTGAATTTAAAAGTAATTGAGGAGGATCTTATGAAAAAAGAGCATACAGCAGGAGTACATGCACATGTTGAAATGTTTTTAGCAGCAAATCGTGAATTTGTGGAGCAGCGACACTATGTCGAGTATCCGGCGTCTAAATTTCCCGCACAAAAAACATTAATTTTATCATGTATGGATGCCCGCCTCTCAGCGCTTTTACTCCCAGCCTTAGGTTTGAAAAATGGAGAAGTAAATGTCATTAAATCAGCGGGAGCTGTCATCACTGATCCTTACGGATCGTTGATGCGTTCAGTACTCGTTGCGATTTACGAATTCGATGTTGAACATATCTTTGTCATTGGACATGATGATTGTGGCATGGCGCATTTAGATGGCTATCAAATGGTGGAAAAAATGCAGCAACGTGGAATTAGTAAAGCCGTTATTGATGCAGTTCATCATCATGTTGACCTCGAGAATTGGCTGCAAAAAATTGGTCATAGTGAAGCCAGCATCGGAAGAACTGTAAAGCTCATCCGAGACCACCCGTTACTCCCAAGGAATGTAAAAACACATGGGTTATGCTTAAGTCCAGAAACGGGTGCATTACGTGTGGTTGAGAATGCGTAAAGTCTCATCATAAAGAAAAAACGCGACATGACACTAGAAAGTGAAGATGTGGCGTTTTTTTGAATGTCGATATTGACAAGTAAAAAAATTTCTGGGAAAATATTTTTAGCACTAAGATTAAGAGAGTGCTAAAAAAGTCGCTATAAGGAGGATTATTTTGATGGAAAAGCATCAATTTAAAGCAGAATCAAAACGTTTATTAGACATGATGATTCACTCAATTTATTCAAATAAGGAAATATTTTTACGTGAATTAATTTCAAATGCGAGTGATGCAACGGATAAAATGTACTATCGCTCATTAACAGACGACAAGCTCCAGTTTGATCCGCAAGCATACGAAATTCAGATTATTCCTGATGAAACAACACGAACATTGACGATTCAAGATACTGGTATTGGGATGACAAAAGCAGAATTAGAAGCGAATTTAGGAACGATTGCCAAAAGTGGCTCGCTTGCTTTTAAAAACACAACAGAAGCGAGTGATGGCTATGATATTATTGGCCAATTTGGTGTTGGGTTTTATTCAGCATTTATGGTAGCTGATAAAATTCGAGTAACAAGCCGCCATGTTGATAGTAGTGAAACGTATGTGTGGGAGTCTGATGGTGCAGATGGCTATACTATTGGCCATGGTCCACAGGGGGAAATTGGGACAACAATTGTCTTACACTTGAAAGCAAATACTGATGATGTGAACTACGATGAGTATTTACAGGCCCAGCGACTCCAAGCTATTATCAAAAAGTATTCTGACTTTATCCGCTACCCAATCCGTCTGCAAATGCAAGATGGTGAAGGAGCTGCGGAACTTCAAACGGTTAATAGTATGGTGCCATTATGGCGAAAAAATCCAAAAGAAGTGAGTAACGAAGAGTATACCAACTTTTACCAAGAGAAACATTATGGGTTTGATAAACCACTTAAGCATGCGCATATCCAAGTCGATGGAAATATTAGCTATCAAGCCATTTTATATATTCCGGAAACAATGCCTTTTGATTATTACTCAAAAGAGTATGAAAAAGGGTTAGAGTTATATGTGAACGGTGTTTTGATCAAAGAAAAAGCCGAAGAACTCTTACCTGACTATTTTAGTTTTGTGAAAGGAATGGTAGATTCACAAGATTTATCACTCAACATTTCACGTGAAATTTTACAACAAGATCGACAATTAAATTTAATTGCCAAAAACATCAAGAATAAAATTAAGGCCCTCTTACAAAAAATGTTAAAGAATGAACGTGAACTATATAGTCAATTTTTCCAAACCTTTGGGCGACAATTAAAATTTGGTTTATACAATGACTTTGGCATGCACCGTGATGACTTGCAAGATTTAATTTTATTCCGTTCTTCAGCAAGTGATACCGATGTGACGTTAGCTGAATACGTGGAACGTATGCCAGAAACACAAACACATATTTATTATGCAACTGGTGATTCGCTCGCACGAATTGAGCAGTTACCACAGTTAGCTGTAGCAAAAGAAAAAGGCTTTGAAGTACTCTATTTTGTCGAAGAAATTGATGAATTTATCACAAAAGTTTTAATGCAGTATCAAGAAAAATCATTCCAATCGATTGTGAGCGCTGATTTCCAATTGGATGAAGAAGAAGCACAAGAAAATGAAACACATAAGGATTTATTTGCGGCACTGGCAACTATGCTCGATGGCAAAGTATCGGCGGTACGAGCGAATACTCATTTGCAAGCGAATCCTGTCTGGTTAACAGCAAAAGGTGATATCTCATTGGAAATGGAAAAGACGTTAAATGCGATGCCAGATGGTGGTGGTGTGAAAGCTGAAAAAGTTTTAGAGTTGAATCCAACGCACCCGTTATTTGCGACACTTGTCAAAAAATTTAGCGAACAACCAGACACTTTAGCTGCTTATGCAAACGTCTTATATAATCAAGCATTATTATTAGAAGGTTTACCGATTGAAGATCCAATTGCTTTTGCGAATGATGTTGCTAGTTTAATTAAATAAAAAGTCACATGAAAAAGTTGTCCGAATTCGGGCAACTTTTTTTGTTTGTTTAGTGAAAATAAGGAGCTTATTCATCTCTAAGGAGTGAGCTCAAACCAGTATGTTTTTCCCATTTGACATTTGGTCGTGAGGTGCGTATAATCGAAGCAATTTTACGGTGAAGCGTGGTATTAGACACCAAAAAATTGATAGGAGAGAACCGTCCCGATAAAACTACACAGGTAGCAAGCAAAGGCAATTTTTACTGCTGGATGCCATTTTCTCCGTGTTTGTCCTCGTAGTTTTTCATTTCGCTCACGAATAACTGTTTGTAAATTATCGTCAAGATATGGATTGGAAAACTGGGCTTGTGGTCGGCCAGAATCGAAATGAAAGTGAGCCATGAGGCCGAGAAAAGCGATAAAACTGAAAATTGTTATGAAACCAAGTACATTTGTTAAAAAGCTCATCAAATATCCCTCCCTGTTCTTTTCATTGTAGAAAAAATAAAACAAAAATACAAGAATGGAGTGAAAAAATGTTACCAACAACAACTTTACCAACAACAGCTAAGCTCACAAGTGTTTTTTATCACGAGCACGACAAACACGCAATGGGAATTGTGCATCCTGATTTTGAAGCTATTTATCAATACAATTTGTGGTTTGAGCAGCATGATCCGCAAAGACCACTGCTATATGCTTCTTTTGTCACATCGATTGATGGGAAATTGGCTTTTCCCGATCAGCCACAAGGACCATTAATTGCTCGCGAGAATCATGTTGATTCCGATGGTGCCGCATTGGATTGGTGGATTTTGAACGCATTACGGACGAGTTGTGATGGCTTGATTTTTGGCATCAATACATTACGCAAAGAACCAGAACTGACCGGACATATTTATGATGGTTTATTGCAACAGATTCGCCAAGATATACATCAACAAGCCATTCCTTGGAATATTCTCATCACACACCATAGTGACCAGTTGCCATTGACACATCAAACATTTTATCAGCAAGCGATTCCGCTTATCATTATTACAACGGCAAGTGAACAAGCAAGCTGTGTTCAAAGCTTGCAAGCATGTGGACGGACAGTCCAACTACTCGGACTTGAACAGCAGCTTCCCCTCCAACCAACTGTGACCTACGTGATTCCATTGCTCGATCATGGGCTCACAGTCGTGTTGCGGATGCTGAAGCGACTTGGTTTACATAAAATTCTTGTTGAGTCACCAACACTGGCACATATTTTGATTGCGGAACAGTGTTTAGACGAATTATTTATGACTCAATCTGGTGTTTACATTGGTGGTGATGCCGTGAGCATCGGGCAAACACAAACGGCGTTTACCAGTCGCTATCACCCACATACGAAACTCATCAGTATTCATCAACACGAGCAATCATTTCTCTATTTTCGTTATCGAATGATCTATAATAAATGAAAGAAATTTCATCAAAGAAACCGTTTACAACATTTTTATGAAATGTTACACTAAAACTATAAAGACAATGCTTTTGCAGTTGAAAGGAGTTTTACCAATGGGGAAATTACGTACACTACTTACACAAGTCGAACAAAAAAGCCAAAAATTAGAACAAACAACAACACAATTACAAGGTGTGAATCAAAAGTTGTTGATTACAACGGATCCCAACAAACTACAACACATTACCGCTGAATATGAGCAATTAACACGAGTGATGCAATTAATTGAACATGATTTAATCAGTTTGGAAAAAGAATTGAAAGCCGAAATTGAGGTAGCGGAAGATACGCTTGAGCATGAACGACAAGCACATAAAGATTTTGTCAATTTACTCGCAGAAGTCGAAATGAATCATCTTCACGAACATGAAGAGCTAAAGAAAATGGACGATTTGAACCATGAACTTGTCAACTTGCTTGCTGAATCGGAATTAGAACATTTACACGAAGATCATGAAATTCATCAGCTTGTTCAAGAACATAAAACGTTAGTGAACTTAGTAGCGGAAACACAACTCGAACAAAATTTCTCATAAAAAAAGCGCAGACAGGTGTCTGCTTTTTTTGTCTACACGAATTCGGATAATTTATAAATGTGGAAAGCGTGGCGAGTATCGTGAGGATGACAAGCTACTGTGAGTTGCTGTGTAAAAGGTGTGCAATCATCTAAGAAGTGACAATACTCCTGGCTTGGATAATATAGAATAATTGTGATGGCGCGGGGGTGTTCGTAATAACTCGTGAGAATCCTAGACACGACTTCTTGAAAAATTCGCTTGTTGAATGGATTGAAAAAATAAAAACAATTTTGCGCAGCGGTAATCGCATAATCTTGAGCTAAGGAACACGAAAAATCAACCGTTGCATGGGGGAAATAAGCTGAAAATTGTTGCCGATTGCTACAGGCAAGTGCGTATAGTTGTGGATCCATTTCAATCCCGATGCTCGGATAACCTAGAGCAGCAACGAAGAAATTAAAGCGTCCTTTTCCACAACCAAAATCAAGAAAGCTCGCGTCAGAATCGGGATGATACAGTGAGAATAATAATTCGAAATCAGCATAAGGAGTGGCCTCATAGCGGTGATAGTGTGTGTCGGCTGGAAACAGTTGTTGATGTCCCGTCGTTTGAATATGAAGATACTGTTCCCATTCTTGTTCAGTCATAGCATCAGCGCCTCCTCTCAATAAGTCCATTTAGTGTACTATATTCAGTGGCTCCTGTCTAGGAAAGAAGCGGTGTAATTTGTTGCAAAGCCGATAATTTGCTATACTAGGTGATGGAAAATGAAAGGATGAGGAAAGATGGCAGGAGTGAGCTTCATAATAATCTTGATTTTTATTTTAGTTGGTGCCCATTATTTTGGTAAGGGAGCGGAACGAATGAAGCTACCAAGCTTGTTAGGAATGATGGGTTTTGGTTTACTTATTGGTCCAGCATTGCTGAACATCTTACCAACAGTGACTTTGAATCAAGCTGGTTTTTTTAAAGATACTGCCTTGGTGATTGTCTTATTTATTGCTGGACTGGGCATTAGTTGGCAACAAATGAAAACAATTGGTCGCCCCGCGGTCTTACTTAGCAGTGTTCCCGCACTGCTTGAAGGATTTACCATTGCCGGATTGGCTATGTGGTTATTTGATTTTAACTTTGTGCAAGGTGCGATTCTAGGCTTCATTATTGCTGCGGTTAGTCCAGCTGTGCTAATTCCAGCAATGATTGATCTCGTTCAGCGGCGCTATGGTGAAAAAAAAGCAATTCCACAAATGCTTTTAGTTGGTGCATCGGCAGATGATACAATTGCGATTACCTTTTTTACCATGTTTTTGACGATTTATACACAGCAAGCTCAGGGCTTAACAGCGAATCCATGGCAGCAATTACTCCAAATTCCACTGATGCTCATCGTGAGTATTAGTGTGCCATTTCTGTTGGCCAAATTGCTCCACCCGTTGCTGAAAAGGATGAATCATCCACTTTTGCTTGTGGGAGTGACCTTTTTCTGTGCCTATATAATGCGTGTCGTTGAGACAACTACACATACACCAATTTTCAATTCACTCCTAGCAGTGATGATGTTTGGTTTCTTCTTGCGCTTTGATTTTGAAGCGAAAGCTATTTTAGTTCAGGTACAGATGCAACGACTTTGGCAATATGGGAAAGTGTATCTCTTTGTTTTTGTTGGTGCTGCAATTGATCCATTTTTAGTCGGCAACTTTTTCTTGAGTGGTGGGCTGATGTTGCTCATTTCTTTAACAGTGCGTTCGTTGGGGGTTTATCTCTCACTGATAGGGACCAACTTAACTTGGAGTGAACGTTTCTTTTGTGCAATTGCGTACTTACCAAAAGCAACGGTACAATCGGCAAAGGCTGGTGTCCCGTTACAAGCGGGCGTTGCTGGTGGTGAAGAGATGCAAGCATTAGCAATTTTGAGCGTTCTCATTACGGCGCCAATTGGTGCAATCGGGATTAAATATTTTGCTCCCAAAATTTTAGAACAAGCTGTAGATGAATAAGAGTTCGAAAAAGTACGCGTGGTCGTACTTTTTTTATTAGTAAAAAAAAATTCAAAAAAATTTCAGCGAAAAATAACGGAATAATGAGCACTTTTCCGGTCTGAAAGGGGTATAGTTAAGAAAATAGCGGAGGAGAAGTAGGTGATGATGGTGAAGGAGCACGAGTACTATTATTGGTCGAAAGTAACGAGTGTGATAGCGAGTAGTGTGGTGATAGGAAAAAGCATGTGGTATTTGCTGACACAATTTATTTTTGGCGTAGCAAACGGCTACTATTGGCCACAACCTTATTTGGCAGCGAAAGATTTGCCAGCAATGGCAACTGACAGTCCATTAATGCTAAATGAAGTAGGGAGTGCCGGAGCTGGCACTGATGCCATGCCGATGGCACCAGAGCTGATCGTCACCTCTGATCTGTATGCTCTTTTCGCTACGGTTCAGTCCATCCTGACGATTGTAGCCGTCTTAGTTATCATTTTATGGGCAATTTTTTTACTGTATCAAAGTCAGCGACTGACAAAAAAACGGAGTAACTGGCAACTAGTCCTTTTTTGGGTAACGGCCGTTGGCGCTTTTATTAGTAATTTTTGGCTAATTGGTAGTTTTTATTTTTTAAGTGGTGCCTGTTTAAGGTTTGCGCATCAACAGCAAAAGACAAAAGGAGGGACGAGCGATGAAAGTGACCTTTAATATCCAAGGGATGAGTTGTGCGAACTGTGCGACTACGATTGAAAAGACGCTCCAAAGTATGAGTGGCGTTGAGACCGCAAGTGTCAATTTCGCCTTAGAAAAAGTATATGTGAGCTATCAGGCCCCAGCGACAGTTGCGAAAATGCAAGCGGCATTTATAACGTCAAATTATCGGCTCCAACCGGAGATGCCACTCTATACGGCACAATTTACGATTATTGGGATGAGCTGTGCGAATTGTGTGAATACAGTTGAACAAGCAGTTACAGCAGTGCCGGAACTTGAAAGTGCTGTTGTTAATTTCACGACCGAAATTTTGACCGTTACAAGTGTGGAACCGATTGATGAAGCCCGTTTAGTACAAGTAGTCGCGGAGAATGGTTATCAAGCTGAAAAATTAGCTTTTACGAATGCTACTCAGCAACAACAAAGCCGTGAAAGTCAGAAGCGCCAAGAGTTTGCGCAGATGAAGCAACGACTCAGATGGATGAGTATTTGTACCATTCCGTTATTTATCTTAGCGATGTTACCAATGTTTGGCGTAATGATTCCCCTTGATTATCGCCTTCAAATAGTATTGCAATTTGGACTCGTAGTACCAGTCATGGTACTAGGCTGGCATTTTTACCGTACTGGCTTTCAGCGATTGATTCGCTTTGATCCAAATATGGATTCATTGATTGCATTAGGAACAAGTGCAGCATTTATTTATAGCCTTTGGCTTGCTTGGGAAACATGGATGATAACGAGTCATCAAGGTCACCCAAGTGTCCATTTATATTTAGAAACAGTGGCAGTGATTCTGACTTTAATTCAATTAGGTAAATGGTTAGAAGCCCGTTCAAAATATCAAGCATCAGCAGCGATTGAACAACTTATCGCACTAGTGCCGACAACGGCAACCCAGTTGCTTGCAGAACAGTCGCAAGAAATTGCGGTGAGTGAGATTGTCCACGGGATGCACTTGCTTGTAAAACCAGGCGAAAAAATTCCGGTTGATGGTCTGGTGCTGGATGGGCAATCTGCTGTCAACGAAGCCATGTTAACGGGTGAAAGTTTACCAGTTGAAAAGTATCAAGGCGCAAAAGTGAGTGCTGGGACAGTGAATACAACAGGGCGATTAGTTATTGAAGCAACCGGTGTTGGTAGTGAAACGACAGTCGCACAAATTATTGCCTTAGTGAGCCAGGCACAAGCACAAAAACCGCCAATTGCACGGTTAGCAGATACAATTTCTCGTTATTTTGTCCCAACAGTGATGATAATTGCGCTCGTTACATTCATTGGCTGGTTTGTATTTGGTCAAGAGCCATTTGATTTTGCCCTTCAAGCCGCGATAGCAGTCCTTGTCATTGCGTGTCCATGTGCATTAGGGCTAGCGACACCAACATCGATTATGGTTGGTACTGGTCGTGGAGCCAAACAAGGGATTTTAATCAAAGGTGGTGAATCATTAGAGTTACTCCACACGATTGAAACAGTTGTCTTTGATAAAACCGGAACCTTAACACAAGGTGAGTTAGTTGTGACCGATGTTCTTGGTGACAAAGAAGCACTTGAATTAGCAGCAAGTGCAGAAGTAAATTCGGAACATCCAATTGCCAAAGCAATCATCCGCTATGCTAAAGAACAGAATTGGGTATTGCAACCAGTTGAGAGTTTTGGTGCACAAATTGGAGCTGGTGTTGAAGCGCAAATTGCCAATCAAAGCGTTTTTGTTGGTCAATGTGAGTTCACAGAAAATTGGATTCAACACCAACAACGTTTGGCACAGGAGGCGAAAACTGTCATTGCGGTTCAGATCAACCAAGAGATTCAAGCAGTGATTGCCCTGGCAGATACGTTGCGCCCAACGAGCAAGGCGGCAGTAGAAGCATTACAAACACTCGGGTTAGAAGTAGTGATGTTGACCGGTGATAATCAGCAAACAGCAGCACAAATTGCGACAGAATTAGGTGTCGATCACGTGTTTGCGCAAGTATTACCAACGCAAAAAGCGCAAAAAATCCAATTGTTACAAGCACAACATAAACGTGTAGCGATGGTTGGTGATGGGATGAATGATGCACCAGCATTGGCTCAAGCAGATGTTGGAATTGCTTTAGGAGCTGGAACTGATGTTGCTATTGAATCTGCAGATGTAGTCTTGATGAAAAGTGATCCGTTTGCAGTTGTTCAGGCTTATCAGTTATCGCGAGCAACAATTCGGAACATTCAACAGAATTTTTTCTGGGCATTTATCTATAATATTATTGGTATCCCAATCGCTGCTGGAATTTTAGTCCTCTTTGGTGGTCCAGCACTAGATCCGATGTTTGCCGCCTTAGCGATGGCATTCAGCTCAGTTTCAGTTGTTTTAAACGCATTGCGATTGCGATATCTCAAACTAAAATAACATAAAAAGCCGCTGTCAATCGACAACGGCTTTTTATGAGCGCTTAATCCCGCGTTACAGCTTTAGCAACGCGTGCTAGGAGTGGACGAGGTACGAATTTTGTCGCAACTACAAGTGCCTGATTCATTTTTCCAGGGATAATCGTGTGTTTTCCGCGTAAAAATTGTTTGTAAGCAATTGAGACCACTTTTTCAGCTGCCATTGGTACAGCGAACATTTTCGTTTTTTCAACACGAGCGACTTGGGCGAAATTTGTTTTTGTAGCACCAGGTGCAAGGACGCTAATTTGAATTGGCGTCCCACGGTATTCTTCAGCTAAAGCTTGTGAGAAAGAGAGAACAAACGCCTTTGTTGCATAGTAAATTGCCATCATTGGTCCAGGTAGATAACCGGCAACCGAGGCAACATTGAGAATTTTCCCACCACCTTGTGCTTCCATATCACCAAGAAAGAGATAACTTAGCTCAACGAGTGAGGTCATGTTCACTTGCATCATCGCTAATTGTTGAGTCAAACTGAGAGCGTGAAATTCACCCATCAGACCAAATCCCGCGTTGTTAATTAAAATATCGACTGTAAGCTTGCGACGATGAATAGCTTCATAGAGCAGGGTTGCTCCATTTTGGCTACTTAAATCTTGCTGGATGATTGTCCACTGTTCTTGCGGATAGTCAGCAACTAACGCTTCAAGTTGTGCTAAATTGCGGGCGGTGACGATGACGTGATAGCCATCTTTTAAAAATTTTTGGGCGAAAATAGCGCCAAGGCCACTTGATGCGCCGGTAATTAAAACTGTTTGCATAGAAAAACTCCTTTGATAAAAGTACACACAGCGATTGATGCTGTTATGCAAAATTAGTGCTGAAATTGCTCCCATTCAGCTTCTTTAAAGCCAACAACAACGGCTGTTTCGCTGATGAGCAGTGGTCGTTTGATTAGCATTCCATCACTGGCGAGTAATTCAAGTTGCTCGTGTTCACTGAGTGTTGGGAGTACGGTTTTTAATTGCCGTTCGCGATAAGCTAATCCGCTCGTATTAAAAAATTTTTTTAATGGTAGACCAGAACGCTGCCAAAAATCATGAAGTTGTTGAGCCGTTGGCGGTTGCTCGTGAATTGGAATAGCTTGATAGGGCAAATTGTGCGTATCTAACCACTTTTTTGCTTTTTTACAAGTGCTGCAATTAGGATAATGATAGAAAATAAGCATTGTGTAGACTCCTTAAAAAAGGGAATGCGTCGCATTCCCACATAATTGTTAGTAAAATGAAAATCGTTGATAATATTTTGCTGTTTCAGCGGATGAAACGAGATGGTCAATCCGCGAAAAGCCGTTACCGATGCGTAACCGATTGATAAACGCCTCAAGATTTTTTGCTGGACCTTCAATCCAAATTTCAACTTCCCCAGACGGTAAGTTTTTGGCATAGCCATAGATACCGAGTTCAGCTGCAATTGCTACGCAGAAAATGCGTAAGCCAACACCTTGAACGGCGCCAGTTACTCGTAATAACCGTGCTTCCATACAATCCCCTCCTTTTTCTTTTATTCGAGTGATGCGAAAATTTGGTGCAAATCAGCTGCTGTCAATGGTAAGAAATGACCAACAGACGGTTGTCCCAATAATGTTTTTGTCGTTAAATCAGTAAGAATGTCAGTTGATGTCAATTGGAGATCACGCAATTTTGTTGGTGCTCCAAGTTGACGCCAGAAATCACTTAACGCTGTGATACCGGCATGGGCAGTCGCAATATCATCTGCTAATGGTTGAATCGCAAAGACTTGGGTTGCCATTTTTGCTAAGAGCGGCGCGGTTGTCTCCGGATCTTTTGTTAAGACGTAATGCATCCAATGGGGGAAAACAATGGCTAACCCAGCACCGTGTGGGATGTCATAAACAGCTGATAAGGCATGTTCGATTTGGTGAGAGGCCCAATCACCATTTGAGCCAATTCGTAAAACGCCGTTAAGGGCATAGGTACCGCAAATCATCATTGTTTCGCGGGCGTGATAATCATTGAGATTAGCCAAGAGATCCGGTGCAGTCGCAATGACTTGGCGTAAAGTTGTTTCAATCAAGGCTTCCTGATATGGATTTTGAACTGTCAGTGGATTTTGCCGGAAATACTGTTCAAATAAATGACTCATAATATCAATAATGCCATATAATGTATGATTATGTGGAACAGTAAATGTGTTTTGTGGATCGAGTAACGCAAACTTTGGTAAAACTAGTGGTGAACCCCAGCCTTTCTTTTCACTAGTTGCTAAGTTCGTAATAACTGAACCAGAATTCGTTTCGGAACCGGTCGCAGCGAGCGTGAGAATAGTACCAAGTGGTACGGCTGTTTGGATAACAGCTTTGCCTAAAACAATATCCCATGCATGCCCTTCGTGATAAATTCCAGCAGCGATGAGTTTGGCAGCATCGATGACACTCCCGCCACCAACTGCAAGAACAAAATCAACACATTCGTGCCGAGCAATTGCAATCGCTTCCTCGACAGTTTCAACACGTGGATTTGGTTCAATACCACCAAATGAAATGTAGTCAATATGTGCTGCTTCAAGTAACGCAGTCACTTCATCGTATAAGCCGTTGCGGCGAATACTGCCCCCACCATAAGCAAGTAAGACCTTCTTTGGGTGATGAAGTGCGGTGACAAGATGTTGTTTGACAACATCGCGACCGAAAAAAAGTTGTGTCGGTACTGAAAAACTAAAATTTTCCATAAATGAGAAACCCCCTATATTAATTGAATGTGTAACAAGTATACTGCATTTCTTCATTTTGTGGTAGAATAAAACAATGAAAATATTCCAAAGAGGAGGTGAAGAAGATGAGCAGCCAAAAAATTACCGTTTTTGATTTTGAAACGACAGGATTTAAAGAAAACCGTGCTGTTTCACTTGGCATGGTTGTCTATGAAGATGGTCGGAAAATTGTTGAAATTTATCAAATGTTCCGTCCAGGAGCTGCAATTGAGCCTGGTGCACAACGTGTCCATGGTATTCGTGCGAGTGATGTGGCAATGAAACCGACATTTGACCAAATGTGGCCAGCTATTCGCCCTTATCTTGAAAATCATCTCGTAGTCGCCCATAATGCGAAATTTGATTTAGGTGTTTTAGCTCGAGAATGTCTCGCCTATGATTTAGACTGTCCCCCATTGCAGACGTTTTGTACATTGGCATATGCAAAACAGCATGTCACAACACCAACGCGGAAGCATAACTTAGCAACGCTCGCAGATTACTATGGCATTGACCTGAGTAATGCCCATAATGCGTTGGATGATAGCCGTGCAACTGGAGAACTACTCTTTAAAATGGTCCAAACACCAATTCAGGCGGAGTGGTGGTCATGTCGATAATGAAAAGTGAGGAAGGTACTGTGGAAAATTTTGTTGAAGGAACCATTGAACATGTTCGTTTTGCCAATGAAGAATCAGGCTACCAAGTAGCTGTCATTCATGTTGAACAAGCAAGTGAAAATTGGGTACATTTAGAAAAAACTGATTTGAAAGTTGTTGGTGTGATGCCGATTGTACTACAAGTCAATCAACATTATCATTTTTGTGGTGAGTTAACACAAAATCCGACATATGGTGAACAGTTTGATGTTACGCAAGTGAAACAAGCAAAAAAACAAACGAAAGATGCGTTAGTCCAATATTTATCGAGTGACCTTTTTTCAGGAATCGGGAAAAAAACAGCTGAACAGCTCGTGGCGCAACTCGGCGAGAACTTAATTGATGAAGTGTTACTCAATATGGAACTACTTGATGACCTCCCAATCAAAGGCTGGACGAGTCGCAAAGCTGAACAATTCTACGATCAATTAGTAGAGCATGCCGGAAATGAGCAAGCACTCGTCTTTTTAACCGAACATGGTCTTTCGATTCGGCAGGCACAAAGTATTTATCAAGTTTTTGGTGTGGAAACGATTGGTCAAATTCGTGCGAATCCCTATATTGTTATTGAAAAGGTACCAAGAATAGGATTTCGTCTCGCTGATCGTCTGGCATTTTCCTTAGGATTAGAGCCACTCGATGAACGTCGGTTATTAGCGGGGATTCAGACAACAATGCAAGAATTTTGCCAACAAAATGGGCATACCTACATGTTAAAGCAAGAAATTGTTCAAGAAGTTCTGCGAATTTTGCAATTAAATACACAGGCACAGCCGGAAATTGAAGCCCAACTCGCACAGCTCCAAACCCAGCAACGATTAATTGCCCTTGGAGCAGACGAATATGTTTTACCGCTCTTTATGCAAACCGAACAAGCAATTGCAAAACAACTGCTGCAAATCAACGAGCGTGCGATTGAAGTACCGGATCCACTGGATGTGGAACATTATATTCACCAATGTGAACAGCGTTTAGGTATTCAGTATGCTGTCCAACAAAAGCAAGCAATTGTGCAAGCATTGCAAGTACCAATTAGTATTTTAACGGGTGGGCCGGGAACGGGAAAAACAACTGTTATTCAAGGGATTATTGATGCCATGTGTCAAAGTTATGACATTAACGCTGATTTAGCTGATTATGAAAACCCGAGTGACTTTCCAATAGTATTATTAGCGCCAACAGGAAAAGCAGCCAAACGGATGAAAGCAGCGACAGGCTATGAAGCGATGACGATTCATCGGTTTTTACGGTATGACTTACATACGAATAAGTTTCATTTTAATGATGACAATCCTCTCGACGATGTTGAATTTGTTATTGTAGATGAAACATCGATGCTTGATATTTGGGTGCTACACTCGTTAATTAAAGCATTGCCGAATCTCCAACACTTTATTTTTGTTGGTGATAGTGATCAACTCCCTTCAGTTGGGGCGGGGAACGTCCTACAAGATTTGATTACGAGCCAAAAATTTGTCACCAATCAGTTAACGACCATTTTCCGTCAAGCTGATGGTTCGAAAATTATTGATCTGGCTCAAGCCGTCCGAACAGGGAATGTCAGCCCTGGTTTCTTCCAACGTGCCAATGATTATAGCTTTATCGAACGTCCAACCCAACAGTTGTCACAAGTCATTGGCCAAATCGTGATGAACGCTGTCAATAAAGGCTATGATTTACTCGATATTCAAGTGTTAGCACCAATATATAAAGGCGTAGCTGGGATTCATTATTTAAATGAACAACTACAGCAGTTGTTGAATCCAGCAGCAGCCGATAAAAAAGAATTAACATTTGGAACGTTAACGTTTCGGGAAGGGGACAAAGTCCTCCAACTCAAAAATTTGCCAGATTTAAATATTTATAATGGCGATGTTGCTGTCATTGAGGCAATTATTCAGGAAAAAGGGAAAGATCAAAAACTCATTCTCAATGTTGATAATGAGGAGATTGAATATCCAAGTGAACACTTCGATAAATTACAATTGGCCTACTGTATTTCAGTACATAAATCACAAGGAAGTGAGTTTCCGATTGTCATTATGCCACTCAGTCTTTCTTATCATGTTATGCTCTATCGCAAACTCCTCTATACAGGAATGACCCGAGCAAAACGGTCGTTAATTCTTTGCGGTGATTCACAAGCACTCACCCAAGCGATTATGAACCACAATGATAAACCGCGGCGAACACTCTTAGCAGAGTTACTCGTTCATCAAGGTGAGCAAAATGTCCCGGAACTCGAAGTGGAACTGCTAGAATTAGGAGAATATGACATGGAAACTGTCTCACCGTTTGACTTTATGGAAAGTGAAGTAGTTGGCCCGTTTTTGTAGGAGAATTGTTGAGAAAATAACGCTGAGTCGTCCCGTGATTCGAAAGGATTGCTCACTTTTGTAGATGAGAGAAAAGAAAAAAGTAAAAAATGGCAGTTGATAGATATCGCGCCATTTCATTATTTATGCTAAAATAGAAAAGATAAAAGATAACTTTATAGGAGCTGAAAAAATGAAAAAATTAACTAGTTCACAAATTCGCCGAATGTATTTAGATTTTTTTGCGGCGAAAGGACACATGATTGAACCGAGCGCATCACTTGTACCACATGAAGACCCGACGTTACTTTGGATTAATAGTGGTGTTGCTGCTTTGAAAAAGTACTTTGATGGGAGCGAGGTGCCAAATGCACCACGAATTACGAATGCCCAAAAATCAATTCGAACAAACGATATTGAAAATGTTGGATTGACGGCTCGTCACCATACATTCTTCGAAATGTTAGGGAACTTTTCAATTGGTGATTATTTCCGCCAAGATGCTGTGAAATGGGCATGGGAATTATTAACGAGCCCAGAGTGGTATGCGTTTGATAAAGACTTACTCTATGTAACAATTCACCCAGCAGATGAAGAAACGTATGCCTTATGGCTAGAATTAGGGGTTGACCCAAGCCATATTGTCCGTTTAGAAGATAACTTCTGGGAAATTGGTGAAGGACCGTGTGGGCCAAATACGGAAATTTTCTATGATCGTGGACCAGCATATACGTTTGATACACCGACAGAAGAAATGTATCCTGGTGGGGAAAATGAACGTTATTTAGAAGTATGGAACGTTGTTTTCTCACAATTTAACTCAACACCTGGTTTAGAACGGTCGCAGTATCCTGAACTACCAGCTAAAAACATTGATACCGGGATGGGATTGGAACGAATGGCATCGATTATTCAAGATGTGCCAACGAATTATGATACTGACTTATTCATGCCAATTATCCATCATGTCGAAAAAATTAGTGGTCAAAAATACCATGTCGATGCGACAACTGATATCGCCTTTAAAATTATTGCTGACCATATCCGAACAGTAACGTTTGCAGTTGCCGATGGTGCGTTACCTTCAAATGAAGGACGTGGCTATATTTTACGTCGTTTAATCCGCCGTGCTGTGCGCTGGGCGAAAAAACTCGGATTAGAAAAACCATTCATGGCCCAACTTGTACCAACAGTTGCTGACGTCATGGCAGATTACTATCCATATGTGACAGAACATATTCCGTTCATTCAAAAAGTGATTACGAATGAAGAAGAACGTTTCTTAGAAACGTTAAATGATGGTTTAGCAATTTTAGCAACTTTTATGGAAACAGCAAGTAATCAAACAATTCAAGGAACAGATGCGTTTAAATTATATGATACGTACGGATTCCCAATTGAATTAACACAAGAATACGCTGCTGATCATAACTTCACTGTTGACCTTGCCGGATTTGAAGCCGAGATGGAAGCACAACGAACACGTGCTCGTAACGCTCGTGAAGATATGGATTCAATGCAAGCACAAAATCCAGTTTTACGGAACTTCACAGCACCGACAACATTTGTTGGTTATGATGGATTGAGTGGTGAGGGCGAAGTACTCTTAATGTTACAAAATGGTGAAGCTGTAAATCGCGTTCTCGCTGGTGAAACGGCGCAAATCATCCTGTCACAAACGAGTTTCTACGCCGAGAGTGGTGGACAAGTTGGTGATACGGGACAAGTTACGAGTGCCACGATGAAGGCGCGCGTTCTTGACACGAAGAAAGCACCAAATGGACAGCCATTACACACAATTGAAGTAATTGATGGGACGCTTGAGTTACACGAACAGGTGACAACGACGGTCGAAACACAAACGCGTTTGGCAACAATTAAAAACCATACGGCAACGCATTTACTACATAAAGCGTTAAAAGAAGTTTTAGGAACTCATGTCAACCAAGCAGGATCGCTTGTAAAACCAGAAATGATGCGTTTTGACTTCACGCATATCGCTAGCTTATCAGCTGAAGAACTTGCTGAAGTTGAACTTAAAGTCAATCAAGCAATTTGGCAAGCATTGCCAATGCACATTGCTGAAATGCCAATTGCTCAAGCAAAAGAAGTTGGTGCTATGGCCCTTTTCGGTGAAAAATATGGTGATGTTGTACGTGTTGTTCGTGCTGGTGAATACTCAGTTGAGTTATGTGGTGGTTGCCATGTCACAAACACAGCTGAAATCGGGATGTTTAAAATTATTTCTGAGTCTGGAATTGGTTCAGGTGTCCGCCGCATTGAAGCTGTCACAGGAGCTGGAGCGTATACTTATACACAAGAACAAGCCAAAAAATTACAAACAGTCGCACAGTTAGTAAAAGTTAATCATGTTGATCAAATTTCTCAACGTGTCCAACAATTATTGCAAGAAACGAAAGAAACTGCACGTGAACTTGAAGGATTAAAGGCAAAATTTGCCCAAGCAGAGGCAGCACAATTAATTTCACAAGTGGAAACGGTGAATGGCTTCGAAGTCTTAGCAGTTCAACTTTCAGGGTTAGAAATGAGTGAACTACGTGAATTAGTAGACCGCTTTAAAGAACAATTGACAACAGGAGTTGTTGTGTTATTATCTGATTATGAAGGCCGTGTTAATATTTGTGCAGGAGCAACAAAAACCGCTGTTGCCAATGGAGCACACGCTGGACAGTTAATCAAAGAAGTTGCAACGATTTGTGGCGGAAAAGGTGGCGGACGTCCAGATATGGCACAAGCTGGTGCCAAAGATGCTCAAGCAATTACAGAAGCAATCGCTTATGTACACACATATGTCACAGGACTCGCAAAATAACAAAGAGACGAAGGTGAGTAGAAATGAGTATTGATTTAACACAAAAATATAATTTTGATGAATTACGCAGCCAAGAGGTACGTTCAATTTTAGAACAAGTATTTGCTGCCTTGCAAGATAAAGGATATAACCCAATCAATCAAGTTGTTGGGTATTTGTTATCGGGAGATCCAGCGTATATTCCTCGTCATCAAGATGCTCGTAACTTAATCCGGAAGTTAAACCGTGATGAAATCATTGAAGAGCTTTTAAAAAGCTATTTAGGAGAATAAGATGCGAATTATCGGATTAGATGTCGGAACAAAAACGGTTGGTATTGCTATTAGCGATGCCATGGGCTGGACGGCGCAAGGTGTTGATACCGTGCGCTTCCGGAGTGAGCAATATGAGGATGCCGTGCAAGCGGTTTTAGCACATATTGCTACATTAAAGCCTGAACGAATCGTGATCGGTATGCCAAAAAACATGGATGGCTCAATTGGTCATGCTGGGGAAAGAACCCAATTGTTTGCAGAACTATTAGCACAACAAAGTGAGTTGCCAATTGTTTTTTGGGACGAACGATTATCGTCGATTCAAGCAGAGCGCATGTTGCTAGAAGCTGATTTGTCACGCAAAAAGCGGAAACAAGTTATTGATAAAATGGCAGCAGTCGTTATTTTAAAAAGTTATCTTGACAGTCTGTAGGAGGGCGCAACAATGGAAAAAGAATTACTGACAATCATTGATGAAAACGGAACTGAGGTCTTATGTGAAGTCTTATTTACATTTGATTCAGCAGATTTCAATAAAAGCTATGTTATTTACTATCCGTTCGGTGTTGAAGAAGATGAAGATGGAAATTTACCATTATATGCTGCTTCATTTGATCCGGAAGTAGGAACAGATGGAAAACTTTTACCAGTTACAACTGATGAAGAGTGGGATATGATTGAAGAGCTTGTTGCGACATTCCTTGAAGAAGAAGAGGAAGAAGAAATTACGGCAGCGGAGCGTGCAATGCTTGATGGTGACATGGATGTTGAAGCATTGATTACACCAGAAGAAACAGAAGAGGTGATTTCAGCTGAAGAAATCGCACAAGAATTAGCGACTTTAAAAGCTGAATTTGATGAAGCAGTGGAACAAACAATTGATGAAGCACCGAATTCAATGACAGCAGATGAAGCAGTGGAACAATTAAAGCAATTGAAAGTTGAATTCGATGAACTTGTTTCGCAAGCAATTGCAAATCTTTTGAAATAAACGGAGGTTTTTCGACAATGGAAGAACAAATTTTAATCGTTACTGATGAAAAAGGCAATGAAATTGAATGTGAAATTTTAATGACATTTGAAGCCAAAGAATATGGTTCACACTATGTTGTGTACTACCCAATCGATGCCGATGAAGATGAAGAAGAAATCTTAATGGTAGCGACATATAACCCTGAAGATGGGATGGATGGTCACTTAGACCCAATCGACCCAGAAACAGTGCATCCTGCTGAATTAGAAATGATTGAAGATCGTATCAACGATTATCTTGATAGTTTAGATGAAGAAGAATAAAAAAAGCCGCTGGAAAATCGTGATTGGGAGTATTCTTGCTACCGTAGCAGTTATTGCCGTAGTGATTTTGACAATTGGTTACTTATTATTTGGGCCGAGTGAATTATTCAATGGACAACAAAAACGTTATATTGTTTCGGAAACAACAACGATCACAACAATTGCTGATGAGTTAGAAGAAATGGGAATTATTCGCAGCAGTGCTGGACTCAAGCAATGGTCGAAAATGACGGGGCGTGAAGAAATTCCGACCGGTATTTATGTTTTCACGACACAAATGCCTGTTTTTGAAGTCGGTGATATTTTAACTGATGGACGAGATTCAAATGAACGAATTTTAACACTTTTCGAAGGGGATACAGTTCCACAAGTAGCGGAAAAAATTGCTACAGTCTTGGAAAAATCACCAGCGGAAGTGTTGCAAGTACTTGATAATCACGAGTGGTTAAAAAGCTTACAGCCGACATATTGGTTTTTAACAGATGCTATCTTTACTGAAGGAGTCAAGCACCCGTTAGAAGGCTATTTAGCAGCTGACACCTATTTTGTTCAAGCTGATAGTAGTGTTGAAGCAGTAATCGAACGTTTACTCGAACAAATGGCGATTATTTTAGAACCGTATGAAACGGCAATTGCCAATGATGCGTTTACAATCCATGAAACTTTAACGCTTGCATCGATTGTTGAACGTGAAGCGAGCACTTTTGCTGATCGACAATTGATTGCTGGGGTTTTTCGTAATCGTATTCAGCAAGAAATGCCACTAGGTAGTGATGTCACAGTTGCTTATGCAGTTGGAAAAGTTGCTTTGAACTTTACGATGGCTGAATTGCAAACAGAATCACCATATAATACTTATGTGATTACTGGTTTGCCAGTTGGCCCTGTTGGAAATCCGAGTGCTGAAGCAATTGAAGCAGTCATTGATTATGAAGCCAATGATTATATCTATTTTTTAGCGGATGTGTGCAGTGATGGTACCGTTTATTATGCGAAAACATACGAAGAACACTTAGCATATCGCGATCAATATTTAGGATGTATTGATGAATAGCTGTCTACCGAGTAGACAGCTTTTTTTGATGTGCGAAAAACTTTTGAAAGAAAACGTGAAAATGCAGATTATTTAACAAGTTTATATAGCAAAAAAGTTGACTTTTAATGCAAAAACTCGTATCATGTTTGACAGTATGAAAAGCAATTTTCAACTCGGACTTTTGGCGCCTTTCAGCGCCTTTCGTTTTAGTCTATTTGGAGAGGAAGACAATCATGGAGAATCGGAAGCAAGTAATTACAGCGATGGAAACGTATGCGAAAGAACATCAGGTGCCAATTATTGATACCGAAAGTTTACGTTTTCTAGTTGATTTCTTTGCCAAAAACCAAGTAACATCAATTTTAGAAATCGGCAGTGCAATTGGCTATTCGGCAATTCAATTTGCTGATCAATTAGGTGCGAAAGTTGTTACTGTTGAGCGTGATGAGCAGCGTTTTGAGCTTGCTCAACAAAATGTCCTTCAAGCTGGCCTTGAAGATCAAATTGAGTTACATCTTCACGACGCTTTAGAGTGGGATTTTGCGGCAGCGTATCCGCAAGCCCAATTTGATGCCTTGTTTATCGATGCAGCGAAGGGAAAGAACTTACAAATGTTCGAAAAATTTGCACCTTACGCGAAGAAAATTATTATTACAGATAATGTCTTATATCATGGTTTAGTTGAGACGACGGACCATATCCGTAATCGTCGTACGCGACAAATGATTCAGAAAATCCGTACATATAACGAATGGGTTTTAAATAATCCTGAGTTTGATTCATATTTAGAACGAATTGGTGATGGTTTGATTATCACACTGAGAAAGGATGAAAATCATGTTTAAACCAGAATTAGTTGTCACACCAGTAGATGTTGACCACGCAAAAACCGTCTTGGCAAGTGGTGCTGATGCGATTGTTGTTGGTGAAGAACGCTTTGGCTTACGCTTAGCAGGGAATTTTTCGCAAACAGCAATTCAAGAACTTTGTCACTACGCTCACGAGCAAGAGAAAAAAGTCTATGTCTCAATGACAGGGATTTTCCATAATGAAGAATTGGCAGCAGTCAAAGAATATTTAGCAATAATCGCTGAATTTCAACCTGATGGTATTATTTTTGGCGATCCAAGTGTCTTAATGTATGCCAAAGAATTAGCGTTGACAATTCCATTACAGTGGTCGACAGAAACACTTGGTACGAACTGGTATAGTATTAACTACTGGGGACGTAAGGGAGCAACACGTGCTGTTCTTGCGAAAGAAGTCACGCTAGATTCAGTATTAGAAATGCAAGAACAAGCAACAGTTGAAATCGAAGTCCAAGTACACGGAAGTTTATGTATGTTCCAGTCACGCCGGACGTTATTAGAAAACTATTTCTTGTATCTTGCGCGCCAAGAAGCTAAGGCACTGAAGCAAGAAACGGGCTTGTTATTAATTGATGAAGAGCGTGAAAGTAAATACCCAATTTTCGAAGATTACCACGGTACGCACATTTTAAGTGCTGCGGATGTGTGTATGATTGATGAATTACCAGCATTTATTGATGCGAAAGTCGCTTCACTGAAAATTGAAGGTCTAGGAAAATCACGGGAATATATCACGAAAATGACGGAGCTGTATGCTCAAGCAATTACGCTCTATCAAACGCAACCAGAAAGCTATCATCAGCAAAAACGTGATTTTGTGCAAACAATTGAAGCAATGCAACCGCACTATCGACCATTAAATAAAGGCTTTTTCTTTAAGCCGACTGTGTACTAGGAGGGAAACTATGGCGAAACGAGACGTATCACAAATCATTAATGGTAAACGTGTGATTACCAAAAAACCAGAGCTCTTAGCACCAGCTGGAAACTTAGAAAAATTAAAAGTCGCAGTAATGTATGGAGCAGATGCCGTTTTTATCGGTGGACAAGAATTTAGCCTGCGCTCAAACGCCGGAAATTTTACAATTGCCGATATTACTGAAGGTGTCGCATTCGCAAAAGCATATGGCGCGAGCATATATGTCACAACCAATATTTTCTGCCACAATGAAAATATGGATGGCTTAGAACCATATCTACAAGCACTTGAAACCGCAGGTGTGCGTGGAATTATTGTCGCCGATCCATATATTATTGAAACTTGTCAGCAAGTTGCACCGCAATTAGAAGTGCATTTAAGTACACAACAGTCATTAATTAATTATAAAGCGGCACAATTTTGGCAAGAACAAGGATTAGAACGTCTAGTACTTGCTCGCGAAGCAACAAAAGCGGAAATTGCGGAAATTATCGAAAATGTTGATGTGGAGATTGAAGTCTTTGTCCATGGTGCGATGTGTATTGCCTACTCAGGGCGTTGCACGCTTTCAAATCATATGACAGCACGTGATTCAAATCGTGGTGGATGTTGTCAAAGTTGCCGTTGGGAATATGACCTCGTCAAAACTGATGAAACTGGCGATTTAATGCCATTAGCACATGATGATGAAGCGCAATTTGCGATGAGTCCAAAAGATTTAAACTTAATCCAATCAATTCCAGAAATGATTGAGCTCGGTGTAGATAGCTTAAAAGTTGAAGGACGAATGAAATCAATTCACTATGTAGCAACAGTTGTCAGTGTCTATCGGAAGGTGATTGATCGCTATTGTGCTGATCCTGATAATTTTACGATTACAGCCGAATTTATTGCTGAATTAGAAAAGTGTGCGAATCGTGAAACGGCACCAGCGTTCTTTGCTGGGATTCCATCATTTAATGAACAATTATTTGACCACCGTGATGAGCATCCAACGAAAGAATTTATCGGTGTTGTTCAAGCATATGACCCAACAACGCAAATAGCGACGATTCAACAACGAAACTATTTCAAACCTGGGGATGAAATTGAATTTTTTGGTCCGAAAATTGAGAATGTGACAATGACAGTGGAAGCAATTATTGATGAAACTGGTGAAGCAATTGATGCGGCACGTCATCCATTGCAAATTTTACAATTAAAGGTTCCACATCACGTGAATCCAAACGATATGATGCGAAAGGTACGATAGAGGATGAACAACGAAAAAATCAAACCAGTAATTATTGGAATTGCAGGCGGATCTGCTTCGGGAAAAACGACAGTCGCTGATAAAATTATTGAAAACTTTGGTCATACATCATCAGTGACATTAATTCGTCATGATGACTATTACAATAATCAAGATCATTTAACAATGGATCAACGGCTTTTAACAAACTATGATCATCCGTTGTCGCTCGATAATGAATTATTAGCGAAGCACCTAGAAGAATTATTAGCGGGAGAAACGATTTCAAAACCAATGTATGACTTTAAAAATCATACTCGGGCACAAGAAACTGAGGAAATGGCACCAACGCAAATTATTATTCTTGAAGGGATTCTTGTTTTGGAAGACCAACGGTTACGTGATTTAATGGATATTAAGATTTTCGTGGATACGGATGCTGATATTCGCTTTATTCGTCGTCTAAAACGTGATATCGCTGAACGTGGTCGTACGTTTGAATCAGTAGTAGAACAATACTTAGGGACAGTTCGTCCGATGCATAATCAGTTCGTTGAACCATCAAAGCGTTTCGCAGATTTGATTTTGCCTGAAGGTGGAAGTAACTTTGTTGCGATTGATTTAATTAGCACCAAAATTCAAAGCATCTTAGATAAGAAATAAGCGCTTAAGTAATAAAAAGATTAGAATATATTTGAAATTTAAAGATAAATAGTGTAAACTATTGAACTATAGCGCAGAGGGGTAAGAGCTTTCTTCAAGCTCTTTTTCCCATCTTTAGCGCTTGGAAGTCTTATTTAGAGGTGAAGGAACCATGCAAGAAAAAAAATATCAAATGACAGCTGAAGGAAAAATTCAGCTTGAGCAAGAATTAGAATATACAATCCAAGTGAAACGTCCAGAAGTAATTGAGAAATTACAAGTTGCGCGTTCATTCGGTGATTTATCAGAGAACTCAGAATATGATGCTGCCAAAGACGAGCAAGCACAAGTTGAAGCACGAATTGTTCAGTTAGAAGCAATGCTTCGCAATGCGGAAATCGTTGAAAAAGCATCAACTGATGTAATTGGATTCGGATCAACAATTGAATTTGTTGAAGTTGGTGAAGAAGATATTGAAGAAGTAACAATTGTCGGAAGTGCAGAGGCAGATCCACTTGATGGGAAAATTTCAAATGACTCACCACTTGCGATTGCTTTAATTGGAAAAGCCGTTGGTGATGAAGTAGAAGTTACATTACCAAATGGTACGATTATGGCGATTGCTGTTAAAGCAATTAAATAACTGATTGAGGAGGATGAACGATGCGAATTGCGATTATTGGAGCAATGGAAGAGGAAGTTCAGTTACTCCGTGCTCAATTAACGGAGCGACAAACAGACCACTTAGCTGGATTTGAATTTTATGTTGGAAAATTAGCGGGGAAGGATGTTGTTGTTTTACGCAGTGGAATTGGGAAAGTCAATGCGGCAGTTTCGACAACACTCTTACTCAATCATTATGATATTTCAGCAGTAATTAACACAGGAAGCGCTGGAGGGGTTAATCAGAGCTTGAATGTTGGGGATATCGTGATTGCTACGGAAACAACCTATCATGATGTTGATGCAACGCATTTTGGTTATGTCCACGGGCAAGTACCACAGATGCCAGCACACTATCTAAGTGACCAAACGCTTGTGCAAGCTGCACAACAAGCCTTGGCTACGACAGCCTTTCATGCGGTGACAGGGGTTATTGCTACGGGTGATTCATTCATTGGTCGTGAGGAACAAATCACTGCGATTGTTGAACGTCAGCCAGTGTTGAGTGCTGTTGAAATGGAAGCTGGTGCCGTAGCACAAGTCTGTCATATTTTCAACAAACCATTTGTGATTGTCCGTTCAATCAGTGATGTTGCCGGAAAAGAGTCACACCTTTCGTTTGAACAGTTTTTACCATTAGCAGTAGAACAATCAACATCGATGATTATGGCGATGTTGCCATTAGTATAAATACAAGTAATGAAAAAGTGGCTGATGCCACTTTTTGTTGTTTACCGGCTTAAATTTTGTTAAAATAAAACAGAAGTTAAATAGTAAGGGTGAGAGATTGTGAAAGTAAAAGTTTTGATGCTTGTGATGTTCATCATGAGTCTCGTAATTCCGACGACAACAACAGCAACAACAACCGATACCCAAACAGCACTTTCATGTGTGGAAGTTGGCTGGGTTGTTGAAGACGGGGCGAAATTTGGGATTCGTAATCGCTGTGATCAACGTATTTATGTGAAAATTTTTGATCAACAAACACAAGTCAATAGTGAGTTTTTAGATCGAAGCCAGTGGTTTCCGATTCAACAAGGGCGAAAAATTGAACTTTTTGCAAATGAAAGTAATTACCAAGCTGGAAGTGTTGATCGGACAGTTGAACTGACACAGGATATCTACTGTCAAACGTTACCTGAAGGTAAGCAAGTAAGTGAGTGTGAGGGCTATGTGGCTCCGCCAGTTGTGGCACCGGTGGAACCAACACCAGAAACACCACCAGTGGTGAGTCCACAACCAGAAGAACCGGTCGAAACACCGACACCAGAATCAACACAACCTTCAGGGAATCTTTCCCAATTAATCACAAACTTATTGGCACAACCATATGCCGTTGCCGGTTTGATTTTTATCGCTGTGATTATAGTTGGTGGATTGCTGGTAATGCTCGTGCCCAAAATTGGTAACCGCAAACCAAAAAGTATTTACGTGCGGAGTAATCGCCGGCGCTATCGTAACCGTTAAGGAAGATTATGCGAAAAGGAGAATTTCAATGAAAAAATTGTATCCCACGCAAATACTGACACACTTTCGCGAGCTGAACCTGGATCATTTGCAAGCGAATGGCATTAGAATGATTTTAAGTGATTTAGATAATACGTTAGTCCCAAATGGGGTTATCGAATGTTCGCGGGAATTACAAGAATGGATTCATGAACTGACACGGCGGCAAATTGTGCTCATCATTGTTTCAAACAATACTGAAAATCGTGTCAAAAAATTTGCTGAACCACTTGGTTTAGAGTATTATTATGACGCGAACAAACCACAAACAGCTATTTTTGAACATATTTTTGCAAAGCATAATTATCCACCAACGCAAGCCATCATGATTGGTGATCGGCTCTTGACGGATATTTATGGGGGAAATAAAATGGGGATGCACACCGTCTTAGTCGAACCAATTGATCCACGAGTTTCAAAGCGGCTGAAAATCAAGCAGTTGGCTGAACAAGGTTTGCTAAAGTGTCTACACTGCCTGAATCTATAAGAATATGAGTAACAAAATAGGATGAGAATTCTGAAAAAGTCTGTCTGTTCGCAGCACTCGTCATGCTCGCGAAACCGCTAAGTAGCTGATGCTACTTTTTTTCACGTCAGAAAGACGAAAGGAGACGAGCAATGAAACGATTTTATCCAACACAAGCAGTAGCCCATTTTCGAGATTTGAATTTGAATCACTTACAGGAACAAGGTATTACCATGATTTTAAGTGATTTGGATAATACCCTCGTTAAGGATGGTGAAATTGAGAGTTCAAGTGAATTAGTAGCTTGGTTACAGCAATTAGCTGAGAGAAATATTAAAATTATTATTGTATCAAATAATAAAAGCGAAAAACGTGTAAAAGACTTTGCCGAACCGCTCGGTTTAGAGTATTATTATAAGGCAGGGAAACCGAACCCGAAGGTCTTCGAACATATTTTTCGAAAACACCAACAAACACCGGAGCAAACAGTGATGTTAGGCGACCGTCTCACAACTGATGTGTATGGTGGAAATAAGCTAGGAATGCACACTGTTCTTGTTGAACCAATTGATCCGCATGAACCATTTGGTATTCGGCTGATGCGAATCATTGAACGCACAATAAGAATTGGGATGAGATAAAGCATATTTGAGAAAGAAAGCAGAGGAATAAGAAAATGGACGACTTACGTTGTATCGGCTGTGGAGCTACAATTCAAAGCCAAGACCAGACAAAAGCAGGTTTTGTACCGGCAAAAGTATTGGAAAATAACACGAATGAAGCGCTCGTTTGTCGGCGTTGTTTTCGCATTAAACATTATAATGAGTTAAATGATGTCGAATTGAATGATGATGACTTTTTACGGCTCTTGCATGGGATTGGTGATCGTGAGGCATTAGTGGTCATGGTCGTTGATATTTTTGACTTTAATGGAAGTTGGATTAACGGAATTAACCGCTTTGTAAATGGCAATCCTGTGTTACTTGTCGGAAATAAAGTCGATGTACTACCACATTCTGTCAAACAAAGTAAATTGAAACATTGGATGACAAAAGAAGCACGCTCGATGGGCTTAGTACCGATTGATGTTGCGCTTATGAGTGCAGGCAAAGGGATTGGCATTGATGAAGTAACGGATTTAATCCATGAATATCGTCAAGGGCGGAATGTGTATGTCATTGGGTGTACGAACGTTGGGAAATCAACTTTTATCAATGCCTTACTGAAACGCTTTGCCAATGAAACGAAAGATATTATTACGGTTTCTAATTATCCCGGAACAACATTAGACGTTATTGAAATTCCCTTTGATGAAACATCGGCGATTATTGATACACCAGGGGTTATTAACCGTGACCAAATGGCACATCATGTCGATCGCGATGCACTAATGCTGATTAGTCCCAAAAAAGAAATCAAATCTAAAACGTATCAATTAAATCAACAGCAAACGCTATTCTTCGGTGGATTAGCACGCTTTGATTACATTGAAGGTGGAAAAAATAATTTCACGACCTATGTAGCCAATGAAATTCATGTTCATCGGACAAAGCTTGAGAATGCAGATGAATTATTTGCGAATCATGCTGGTGAGTTATTACAACCAATCTCACATTCACGACTTGTCCGCCATGAATTCCAGCTACGAGCAAATGATAAAGTTGATTTAGTCATTTCAGGACTCGGTTGGATTAGTGTCTTCACAACAACGAAAACAAAAGTTGCTGTCCATGCACCGGTCGGTGTTTCGGTATTTTTACGTGAGGCACTCATCTAAGATGCGACGATTTGGCTTACTTGGGGCAAACATCTCATATTCACGTTCACCCCTAATTCATCAGCAGTTGTTTCAGTTGCTTGGGCACGAGGCAACGTATGAATTGGTGGATTGTGCGACTTTTTCACGTGAGCAACTCCAACAGTTCGCTGGGTTAAATGTCACAATCCCTCACAAAGAACAGATTTTGCACTGTGTTGATCGCTGTGATGAACATGTGCAAGCAATTGGGGCGACCAATACTATCGTTTGGGACGGTGATGAATTAGTTGCTCATAATACTGATTGGCTTGGCTTTTTACATAGTATTGAGCCAGAGCAATGGCGATCGCGAAAAGTGCTCTTGCTTGGTGCCGGTGGTGCGGCCAAAGCGGTGTATTATGCGTTATGCCAATTGACTGATACAATTAGTATCGCGAATCGTACTTATGAACATTGTCTGTTTGTCGCACCCCAAACCCCAATTTTAACATTAGCGGAAGCGGAAATGACGATCCAACAGTATGACTATGTCGTACAAGCAACAAATCAAGATTTTTCGTGGCTGAATCAAGCAAAATATGTGTATGATTTACGCTATACGACAACAAATTGTCAGCAAAATGGTTTGCTGATGCTCATCCATCAAGCGATTGTGGCCCAAAGTTACTTTTGGGACCAACCAATCACGAATCATCGTGAGCTTGCTCGGATTATTGAAAGGAAGATAAAAAATGAACTTAACAAGTAAACAAACGCGATTTTTGCGTTCAAAGGCACAAACAATTAAACCGATTTTCCAAATTGGAAAAGAAGGGGTCAATCAAAATCAAATCAATTCGATTATCGATGCTCTTGAAGTCCACGAATTAATTAAAGTGAGTATCCTTCAAAGTTATGCGGGAACAAAGCAAGAGGCAGCACAACAAGTTTCAGAACAAACACATGCTGCATTAGTGCAACTAATCGGTAAGACTATTGTTTTGTACCGTCCGTCAACAAAAAATCCAGTTATTCAATTACCAAAAAAATAATTTTTGCTAAACAAGCAGTTGCCCAATGCCGCTGCTTGTTTTTTTGATGATGAATGAGAGTAGTCTTTCTGAAATGACTATGCTAAAATACATGAGAAATGACTTTGCGCAGAACATATCAACTCTAGTTTGCGTGCAAAGTGATGAAAGGAACGAACGCAAATGAAAATAGGTTTATTTGGTGGAACATTTGATCCCATTCATAATGGTCATCTCGCGATGGCACAAGTAGCTCAAACAGCACTCCAACTCGATAGTGTTTGGTTTATTCCGGTTTACACACCACCACATAAAGAACGCACAGGTTTAACAAGTGGTGCACACCGGTTAAAGATGATTGAACATGCCATTGCACATGAACCAACCTTTAGTGTGAGCAAAATTGAATTAGAGCGTGAACGGACATCCTATACCTACGAAACAATTCAACAGTTACGTCAGCAGTATCCCGAAGCTGAATTTTATTTTTTACTAGGTGCGGATAATATTGCTGGACTTGGTTCGTGGAAAGAACTCGCATACTTATTGAATGAAGTGACTTTTGTCGCATTTGCTCGCCCTGATCATGACACGACGACAACCTATCCCGTTATTTGGTTAGACATGCCACTCCAAGCAGTAAGTTCAACTGCGATTCGCAATTTTCAAGCGTATAACTATCTGAATCCACAAGTACTCCATTATATGTTACGACATCATTTATATGGCTTAACTGCCATTCATGAACTTGTTTTTCACGAAATGAGCTATCAACGCTTTGTCCATACGATGGGAGTTGTGGAAACAGCAGTTGCTTTAGCGCGCTGTCATGGTCTGAATGAACGTCAATGTCATGTCGCAGCATTATTACATGATTATGCCAAAGCTACTCCGAAAGCAGAACTGCATGATTACATGAGTCACTACTTTCCAGAAGAACCATTTATCGCCCCAATCGCCCATGCGTATGTTGGTTCAATTACGATTCAAGAAGACTTATGCATTACTGATCCTGAAGTCATCGATGCGGTCCGCTACCACACGACTGGACATCCGGACATGGGCGTAGTAGCAAAATGTATTTTCATTGCTGATTATATTGAACCAAATCGGCAGTTTCCTGGTGTTGAACAGGCACGTCAGATTGCCTACGCTGATCTTGAAGCGGGATTGCGGCATGCACTTGCACAAACGAATGCCTATTTACAAGCAAAGGGCAAAATGATTCACCCTGATTCACACGCCTTATTCGAAAAATTACAACAATTACCAGTTGAAGGAGAAAAAGAATGTTAAGTTATGGACAATTTGCAAAATTTTATGATGAGCTCATGGCAGATGCTCCCTATGAACAATGGATTGCGTTTGTACAGTCACAAGTTGAACAAGCAGCTATTCCAACCGAGACGCTCGTTGATTTAGGGTGTGGGACCGGGACAATCACGATTCCGTTAGCAGAGTTATTTACAAACGTGATTGGTGTTGATTTGTCGGCAGAAATGTTGACGATTGCCCAAGAAAAATTAACAACACAACAGCAGATTCAATGGATTGAAGCGGATATGTCAGAAATGGTGTTTGCAAATGAAAGTGTTGATTGCATTACGATTTTATGTGATTCACTGAATTATGTCATTGATCAAGAAGACGTACAAACAACGTTGACGAATTGTTATCGGGCTTTAAAACCGGGAGGGATGTTAATTTTTGATGTCCACACGATGACGAAAATTCATGAGGTGTTTGATGATTTTAGCGAAAATGTGATTGGCGAGGATTTTAGTTATATTTGGAATAGTTTTGTTTTAGGTGAAGGTGAAGTCGAGCATGAATTGACATTTTTTGTCGAAACAGATAGTGGTCTCTATCAACGTTTTGACGAACTTCATCACCAAAAAACGTATTCAGAAGAAGATTATAAAACAATGATTTCTGAAAGTGGTTTCAGCAAAATTTGCACATATGATAGTCATGAAGTTGGATTTTTCGAGCCAAATATGCGAAAATTCTTTGTTTGTCGAAAATAAATGAAGAAAATCAAAAAAATATAGCCCTAAATTGGAATAACAAATTGCACTATTTTCCAATACCATTTATTTGATTGATTATACAATGTTATTAAGTTCGATTTTGAATGC
>JTLC01000041.1 GCA_000798955.1 Firmicutes bacterium ZOR0006
TTTTGTGATCGTTGCCTTTCCTTTTTTCACATGCCGCCTTGATGTCTACCTTTTATTCTTTGTGTAGACACCGTGTTCAGCACTCTTTTTTTAGCGACAAAGTGGTGTATTCGTGATTGTTTTCATTAACTCACGAACTTTGGTTTCTGAAAGTTCTTCGCTTGTAGCACCTTTAGCTTGAATCGTAATTGCGGCTGTTGCTGTCGCAAAATGGGCACTTTCATCAATTGATAATTCGTGAATATAACTATATACCATTGCTGCCATAACCGAATCACCAGCACCGAGTGTGTTACGAATTGGCACTGGTAATGGGTACACATGGCCATGTTTTGTTTCGTCTGCATAATATAATCCTTTTGCCCCAAGGCTGAGGAATACACGCTTCACACCTTCTTCAATAAAACGATCTGCTGCAACAATATAATCTTCCTCTTCTTCAATTGTCATATCTAAAAAGGCTTCTGCTTCAATATCATTTGGTTTTACTGCATAGAATGAATGAATTAAATCCTTCACTCGCGCTGCTTTCTGTGCCGAAATTGTATCCACAAATAATGGTACATGGCTGTGTTCATCAACTAAATATTCTAACACTTCTCGTGGATTATCAGTATCAACTACACAAGCACTTGCATTGCGAATAACTTCTTCAAATGGCTTCACATCTGCAACTGACATTGAATCGACAATTTTCGTGTCGACAAGACCAACATATAAATCACGGTCTTCCTGATTAATACACATAAATTTTGCCGTGGACATATCTTCGCGGAAAATTGTGCAATCCATATTAATTCCTAATTTTTTTGCATCTTCGACTGACCCACGTCCATCGGCATCGTTACCAACGATTGTAATAAAGACAACGTTCACCCCTAAACGTTGTAAATTACATGCAATATTTCGACTAACTCCCCCAAATACTGTCCGAATTGTTCCTGGATTTGAATCATGAATTACCAACCGTTTCTTTGGTGTTCCGATGACATCAACTAATGTTGGTCCAATTACTACGACATATTTCTCGTTTGAGTTCATTTTCTTTACCGCCTATCAACTATTGATATTTATTTCCTGATCTTCATGTTGCATAAGTGAAAACAAACCGCTGCAATTCAGCGGTTTGCTTATTCCCAGATTAACGGTGACGCATATGTGGGAAGAATAACACATCACGAATTGATGTTGAGTTCGTAATTAACATAACTAAACGGTCAATTCCAACGCCTAATCCACCTGCTGGTGGCATTCCATATTCTAAAGCTTCAATATAGTCATAATCAACTTCACCATTCGCTTCATCATTTCCTAGACGCGCTTCTTCAACTTGTGCTTCGAAACGTTGTTTTTGATCAATCGGATCATTTAACTCTGTAAATCCATTCGAGTACTCACGTGCACCAATGAATAATTCAAAACGATCTGTAAAGCGACCATCTTCTGGATTTAATTTCGATAATGGTGAAATTTCTACTGGGTGTCCGTAAACAAATGTTGGTTGAATTAAATGCTCTTCACATTTTTGTTCAAAGAATTCATTGATAATGTGTCCAACTGTATACATATGATCTTGTAATTCAACACCATGCTCTTTTGCAAGCACTGTTGCTTCTTCAACACTCATTGGTTGCCAGAAATCAACATTTGTATGTTCTTGAATTAAATCAACCATATGAATACGCTTGAATGGTGCTGCTAATGATAATTCATACTCACCATATTGCACATCTGTTGTTCCTAAGATTGCTTGTGTTGCCCCTGAAACAATACCTTCTGCAATATTCATCATGTATTGATAATCTTCAAATGCTGCATAAATTTCAATCATTGTAAACTCTGGGTTATGACGTGGCGACATTCCTTCATTACGGAAAATGCGTCCCATTTCATAAACTTTATCAAAACCACCAACAAGTAAACGTTTTAAATATAACTCTGGGGCAATACGTAAGAAGAATTCCATATCTAAAGCATTATGATGCGTAACAAATGGACGCGCCGCAGCTCCACCAGCGATTGGGTGTAAGATTGGTGTTTCGACTTCTAAATACCCTTGTTCATTTAAATAATTACGAATAAAGTTCATGATTTGCACACGAGCTTTAAACGTTTTTCGACTTTCTTCGTTCATGATTAAATCAACGTAACGACGACGATAGCGTTCTTCAATATCTGTTAATCCATGGTACTTCTCTGGTAACGGACGTAATGCTTTTACCAGTGGTTCATATGCTTTTGCGCGAATTGAAAGCTCACCAACATTCGTTTTAAATAAAATTCCGCTGACTCCAACAATATCACCAAGATCTGCTTTGTCAAAGAACGGGTAACGCTCTTCACCAACTTCATCTTTACGAACATATAACTGAATCTTTCCTTCTGCATCTTGCATGTGGGCAAATCCAGCTTTTCCTTTTCCACGCTTTGTCATAATCCGACCAGCGACTGTTACTGGAACGGCCATTGCTTCTAATTCTTCTTTTGAATACTGATCATAGTCAGCAATGATTTGTGCTGTATTATGTGTGCGCTCGAATTTGTGTCCAAATGGGTCAAATCCACTTTCACTCAAGTGTTCCATTTTCTGGCGCCGAACGAGTTGTTGCTCTGTCAATTGTTCCATGTCTTTCACTCCAAATACTCCATTATTTTTGTTTTTACTCTAACTTCTATCTTATCAAATTCTTGATTTGAAAGCTATGCTTATTTCATTTGCATCATTTTCAACATAAACTTTGATGGCCGAACCCGAATTACCTTCGAATTTCCCAATAAATCATGGACAAAGCGACCATTTGTAAAGATGTAAACAATCAGTTGAATAAATGTAATTGGTAATAATAAAAATCGTCCAATCATTTCACGAAGAAATAACCGCCAAAAGCCAATTGGTTCACCTGTTCGGCTCACAATTTTGATGCCTAAGGCAAGTTTGCCGATTGATTGTCCTTTTAAAATCCACGTTTCACCAACAAATAAAATCCCAAATACTATTGCCATAATCGCAATCATTACTGGGTAATTTTGAGTAATACCTGGCATAACTGTCTGTTGTAATCCATACGCTGGAATCATCACAATTGCAACATACATAACAATATCAATCCAGTACGCTAGTACACGACGCCATAGCGGTGCACGCATAATTGCCTCAGCTTGCATCTGCTTTTTCATTTGTGCCATAAACTGCTGTTGTTCTTCTGGTGTCATATCTTGTACTTTTTTCATTCTTTCATCCCCCGAATCAATTTAAAATAAGATTGGCTCACCTGTTTCCAAAAAGGCTAAGTAATCAAGTAATAGCTTTTCCATTTCTGCTGCCGACTGTGTATGATTAATCAAATCCTTTACACGGGCACTTCCTTTTAAACCTTTGATATACCAAGCTGCATGTGCTCGCATTTCTCGTGATCCTACACGCTCACCCTTGAGGTCTACAAGACTCGTTAAGTGCTCATTAGCAACAAGAATTTTCTCACGTGCTGTTGGTTCGGCTAATAGTTCACCTGTTGTCAGGTAATGGGCTGTCTGTTGAATCATCCAAGGATTTCCTAATGCTGCTCGACCTATCATGACACCATCGCATCCAGTTTCATCCATCATCCGTTTGGCATCTTGTGGTGTTTTCACATCACCATTTCCTAAGACAGGAATTGATACGGCTTCTTTAACTTGGCGAATATAATCCCAATCAGCTGTTCCTGTATACATTTGTTTAGCAGTTCGTCCATGCACCGCCACTAATTTCGCACCGGCTGCTTCTACGGCTTTGGCATTATTAATCACATTAATTGTTTGGTTATCCCAACCAATACGCATCTTAACTGTTACTGGTTTATCAACTGCTTCCACAACTGCTTTCACAATATCGTATACTTTATCTTCATCTTGGAGCAGTTTAGCCCCGGCTTCATTTTTCGTGATTTTTGGAACGGGACAACCCATGTTAATATCAATAATATCACTTTCACAGTTCGCTTCAACAAAGCGTGCTGCCTCCACAAAAATATCTTTTTCTGATCCGAAAATCTGCATTGCCATCGGATGCTCCTGTGGATCCACATATAACATTTTTAACGTTTTTTCATTTCGGAAGTGCACAGCTTTATCACTTACCATTTCTGCATAGATTAATCCGGCTCCAAAACGTTTAATCAGTGTGCGAAATGAGGCATTACACACTCCAGCCATTGGAGCCAATGCCACTGGATTGTCAATGTGAATATCACCAATTTTATATGCCATAGTTTCTCTCTCCCTATATATTCACGGCGCAATTGCGCGATGTTTTTTTCTAAATTGCTTCAATTATATCACGTTCACGTTCGCGCAACCGTTGTAAATTCGTTAAAAATCAGCTTGACAATAAAAAAGCCCATTCAATCTGAATGGACTCTTTGTTTATTCGACAAGTTTAAAATACTCTTCCATTGTTAACCCAGACTGCGTAATTGCTGTCGCTAATTCTGTGCCAACATAGCGTAAATGCCATGGTTCATATTGATAACCGGTAATCGATTCTTTTCCTTGAAGAAAGCGAATAATAAAACCATATTTATGCGCATGCTCTTTCAACCACTGACCTGTTGAGGTCTCTTCAAAACAGATTTCCAAGTAACACTCATAATCACTACCGACTAAATCTACCGCGAGACCTGTTTGGTGTTCGCTCTGTCCAGCCCGTGCACTATATGTATTTGCTTGCTCAATTCCTGAAGCCTCAGCATAGCTCGAAAATAAATTTTCTTGTAAGTCATACGAGCGGTATCCACTTCCTAAAACAAGCTCAATGCCCTCATTTGCAGCTGCTTGTGCCATTGTCTCCAAGGCCGTTGCCGTTGCTTGCCGTACATATTGCTCATCATCAGAAATATTTCCACGCATCGCAATCGTTGGTACAACTAAATCATTAGGTACATATTCTGCCGCTAATGGTCGTTGTTTATTGATAATTGCTGTCAAGCTTTCCGGTGTATCGATATCATAACTTGAAGTTGCTCCTTCAGTTACTGGCTCAACCGGTGTTGGTGTTAATGGAATTTCAACACCACTCCCCTTTTCACTTCCGTTACTAATTAATACTCCCCCAATCACGAGTATCAGTACAATCACGAGCACAATCACTGGCGTCTTTTTTATCCGCCGGCGCTTTTTATCGTTTAAATGCATACTTTTCACTCGTGGCTTCTGAATGGGTTTCATTAATTCGTCACCTTAATTGGAAAAGCATCAGTTGGTAGCGTCCCCGTTGTCGCCCCTTCAACTGGTTCTGTTGTTTCCGGTGTTTCCGGTACTGTCGTTTCCGGTGCTTTCCCCGATGTGAAAAAGAAAATTCCACCACCAATTAAAACTAAAATCAGGATGATACCGATAATAATTGGTCCCTTTTTAATTCGCTTTTTTCGATTCCCTAGATAAACTGCCATATTTTGTACTCCTTATTTTTTCAATGCTTCTTGTAATGAGACGCGATTTAATGATCGTTGTGCCATTTTGATTGAAAGGTAATAAACAACGAGCACAATCACTAATCCAATGAGCACTAATGGCCAAGAAATCCGGACTGGTAATCCCACACCAATTTCTTGTCCAATTAAATCCGTCACATATGATACGATTTGCAACGCTGCCGGAATACTCACAAGATACGCAAGTAATACAACTGGCGTATAAATATTCAGGGCAATCGATGAAATCTCCTTCTTATTATAACCCATTACTTTCAATAATGAGATTACTTTTCGATTATCATCAACAGAAAAATTTGAAACAAGCGAAATCATAATGAGTCCTAAACCTGCCGCAAAGCCAGTGAAAATCCCCAACATCATTGTCATTTGTTTATTTAATTGTGTCATATTTTCAACTAAATCAGCGAGTGACATTACCGATAAAACACCTTCTGTATCTTTTAAGTTCGCCAAATCATCTGGTGATTGCACAGAATTAAAGCTACCCGGATCATATCCAAGTAATTCATTGACAGTCTCAATATCAGTATAGGCATAATTCCCATTAAACGCATGTGTTACTGCCATAACTTCAAGATCAATCGTTTTACCATCTGCCGTTTTTGCTGTTACAACATCGCCAACTTCAATGCCAAAACCACTCTCAACAAAGGTATTAATCACAACACCATTTTCAACTTCCGCTGTAATATCACGCCCATTCACATCGAGTAAACGGTTTAACTGTGTATCTGGCATAATACCCGTTAATTCGATACTTGCTTGGCTTGAGTCAATTGACTGCAAGAAGCTTGAATCACTTGTATAGCCTTCAAAATCAACTTTTGCCATTGTCACTGGTTCTTCATCATCAGCAACACGCTCATTTGGTAATGTATATGGTTGTGTATACGTAACTTGACTATTATAGCTCGCTGCACCAAATGCATTCCCTGTGACATCATCAATCATCGTAATGAGTAAAAACGCATAATTGATTAAGATTCCTGATAAAATCGCACCAAAGAACACCATGAACAAGCGTCCATATCCACGGCTTGCCAATGAATAACGGAATCGTTGCTTGAAGTTCAGTTTCATTTTATCAATTAATTTCGCTAGTCCATTCACATGGGTATCACTTCCCGGGCTTAATAGCCAAATTGGTTGGTGACGAAGAGCGATAAAGCTGACAAACCAACTCACAATTCCAATAATAAGCATTGGTCCAAATAAACCAATCAGCGAGCGATCGAGTAATGGTGCGATTTCAAAGGCTGGCATATTTAGCATTGCTCGTAAAGCATCAGACACTGGGTATGCCAATGCATATCCGGCCCAGTAGCCGATAAGTGCACCACCAAATCCAATCACGACTGCATATACAAAGTAGCTCATCATGATTTCAGCACGACGATAACCTAACGCTTTTAAAACCCCTATTTGCTCTTTTTCATTATTGATTTGTCGGCGAATTGTTAATGCGACCATAATTGCCGTAATTCCTGAAAGGAATGCTAACATAATCGTCGACATAACTGTGCTCATCTCGGCACGACTCGAAAGGATGCTCACTCGTGGATTACTATCGATATCAATAATATATTGGAATTTTTCAGCATCAATTGTTTCATATTGCGCTTTTGTATCCGTTTGATCTGTAAAAACAGCAGCATATGTCGTTTGAGCTTCTGTTGTTAAACGATCAAATTCAGCGTCACTAAAGTGAACGATAGCATCTTTATCAGCCATATAGAGTGGTGATTCCATCGAGACGATTGGGAATACTTGATCTACATCATAGACTGAAGCACTAATTGTGTATGTTTTTCCGAGAATATCATATGTATCACCGATACTTAATCCATTGGCTTTTAAAAATGGTTCATTGATGGCAACCTCGGTATCTGTTGCTGGTAATGTTCCCTGCACAACATACGGTTTATTAATTTCGGTTGGTGTCTTAATCGCTAAAAAATTATAGTCGATGTCACCAACTGTTTCACTAAACATTTTTTGCACTCGTGGCTCAAATGTAAATTCATACTCACTTGCTAATTGCTCAGCAGCTTCATCCAAATATGGTTGGAAATCCACTTTATATTTTGTAAAAGCTTGTGAAATATCACCATTGGCTAACTCAGTCAACGGAATCTGGTAATCTTGAATAATCTCACCTATTGTTGCTTCTGTAAGTTCAAGTTTTGGCACAAATGTAAAATCTTCTTGGTTTTGCTTCGCAAAATAGTCATCAGAACCGACATAAATAACATCATTCGAATACGTCATCATTGAATAGAGCAATGTTGACACAATAACTAATATCATCAAGCCGAGCGTTTGTACTTTTTGATTTTTTAAGCTCCGTAATGTATTGAGGAATAAACGAATCATGCCCACAGCACCTCACTCGCTGCAATCGGATTCTCATTTGTGTAATGCTCAACAATTTTCCCACTGTTCATTCGAATCACGCGATTCGCCATTGCTGCAATCCCTGGGTTATGGGTCACAATGATTAAAGTTGTTCCATACTCTTGATTAACACTTTGTAATACTTCGAGGACTTTTTTTCCAGTATTTTCATCAAGAGCACCTGTCGGCTCATCACAGAACATCAGCTGTGGGTTTTTTGCGAGTGCACGAGCAATAGAAATACGCTGTTGCTGCCCTCCTGATAATTGGAATGGGAATTTTTTCCGATGGTCATGCATATCAACACTATGTAAAATTTGTTCAACATCAAGCTTATCTTTGGCAATGTAACGACCAACTTCAACATTTTCTGTAATCGTTAAGTTTGGTAGTAAATTGTACGATTGGAAAATAAAGCCAATTTTATCACGACGGAACTTTGTTAGCTGCGCATCACTCATATTACTAATCATTTCCGTTTGGAATTGGATTGTTCCTTCATCGATTTTATCCAAACCACTCATTACATTCAACATTGTTGACTTTCCACTTCCTGATGGCCCTAACAAAACGACAATTTCGCCTGCAAAAATCTCTAAATCAATTCCATCTAAGGCATGTACGAGTGTTTCACCCTTTCCATAAACCTTTTTAACTCCTTGTAACTTCATCATTGTTTCCATTTTTCAGCTCTCCTGACTTTCTTACTTTCAATTCAGACACGTATCGATTTATTTTTTACGTTTTGCATCAGCCAATAAAATTTCTAGTTGTGGCACATCAAATTCATAGACTTCATTACAGAAATGACACTGTGCTTGTGCGCCACCGTCTGCAATCATATTACGGATTTCATCTTCTCCTAATGCAATCATGCCGCGAGCAAAACGTTCAAAAGAACACTGACAATGGAATCCAATCGGAAGCGTCTCTAAGATTTGGGCATCGGCTCCAGCTAATAATGTTAAAATTTCCTCTGGTGTTTTTCCTTCGTGAAGTAACTCAACTGTTGCCGGCATTTGTGCTAAAGCTGCTTCAATAGCAACAATCGTCTGTTCGCTCGCATCTGGTAATAATTGAATAATAAAACCACCTGCTGATTCAATTTGATTTTCAGGATTAATGTAAACCCCAACAGCTACAACACTTGGTACTTGTTCACTAACAGTGAAATAATAGGCAATATCTTCCCCAATTTCACCACTAACCATGGCACTTTCACTCGTAAATAATTCTCGCAATCCAATATCTTTCACGACACGAATTGTCCCTTGCGTACCAACAACAGCACGGACATCAACTTTACCAGTTTGTGTATTATGAAAATGCACATGCGGGTGATCACAGTAACCACCAACTTCACCTTTTGCATTCGCATCCACAACAATTTTTCCAATTGGTCCATTTCCTTCGATACGCAACGTTAACCGTTGATCACCTTTTAACATTGCTCCCATAATCGCTCCAGCTGTTGTGCTTCGGCCTAATGCTGCCGCTGCTGCTGGCAATGCTTCGTGACGACGGACAATTTCCGCTACCGTTTCTGTTGTATTCGCAACGTATACACGTGCTTCGTTATTAAACGCTAATGCTTTTAAAATATAGTCCTTCATAGATAGACCCTCACTTTCTTATCTTGTTGTTCTTCATTATAGTGACTTCAGCGCAAGACGTAAATCTGCTTTCACTTTTCTAGTGATTTTTCATTTTCCAAGCTGTTTTACGGCTATTTCTACGTCATTTAACACTAAAAAGATTACTCATTATCACTTGGGAGTTTTTTATACAAAACATACGAATAAATCATTGGTACAATCACCATGATAAAAATACAGCTGACAAAGATTGTCGATGATAGTGCCCCTGAAAAAAAAGCACTCACAAACATAATTGTGCCTAGTCCGACCCAAAGATGACCTGCCATTCGGTGTGTCCGATTCCAAACCTCAGTATTGGCCAACGTCCATGGCGTCTTAATCCCAATCGTATAGTTTTGCTTCATTTTACCCAAATAGTTACCAATAAATACTAGTAATAGACTGACACCTGCCCGAATCATCATATCGACATCTAAGGCAACGCCTAATGAAACAAATGTCGTTAAGACAATCAGAGCTGCAAAAAAGACTTGCATAGCTAAACGTAATGCTTGATACTTAGTCGCAAATTTAGCAATATTACTTCCTTTCGGATCGATTTTCGGAACAACAAACATCAACCCATAGACACCGAGGCCAATTCCGGCAAACATCAATTGCATCCACCGCGGACCATAGCCGTCAATTTCACCATTCATATTCCAGTGAATCGGAATTTCTAATGGCAATTGCTGATACAAACTAATTACGAAAATGAGTGGTGCAATTGCCAGTATCAAAATAATACCTTCTTGCCAATTCATTTTTTTCATTTTTTATCGCCTCCTTCGCCCGTATGTGTGAGTCGTAAAATCCAGCCCATCGCATCCTCAACGACACTCGTATTCAACGTGTACACAATAAATTGTCCTTGCTTCTCATCCATTATCAAATCTGCCTGTTTCAGCAGCTTCAAATGGTGTGAGATACTTGGTTTTGTCATCGCAAAATGATCGGCAATTTCTCCGGCATTTAAATTCCCGCTTCGCAGCAATTGCAAAATTTCGCGCCTCGTTGGATCTGCCAATGCTTTAAAAGCTAAGTTCAATGACATACCTTCACGCCCTTTCCTACTATTTAGATGTTTTTCTAAATACCTAAATATAAGAATACTGATTTTATTTTGCCTCGTCAAGTAAAAAAAATCCCCACATTAAGTGGAGATTTCTACTATTATTCACTCGCGAGCCCAGTACGCAGGCTTACTTTTGTTAAGAGTGGCACAAACACAATCGCTACTACCCATGTTGGTACTAAGTAGGTTGCATTATAAATCAGTGAATACGCCCATGCTGATTGACCGACCGGTGCATATTCAGCAAAGAACACTGCTCCCGAAACAACAAAACTCGCTAACATTCCAAGACATGCAAGTGTGATTCCAACCGTCACTTGCCAACGAGCACTCGTCAGATCGGCCATGAATCCAACAAGACCAACCATTGCAAATGATATTCCATAATCAAGCAAGACTTGGAGTGGATGGACGACAAAACCACCAAACAGCAACCCTAAAACGCCATAGATAATCCCAACTAAAATTCCATCTCGGCCACCGTATCGTAACGCGACGATAAACAGCGGGAGCAATGAAACCATAATCGAGCCACCGTTCAACCAACCAAAGCTCAAAAAACTTTTCTCCAATAAATTCAACGCAAAAGCCAATGCTAATGCCAGTGCCATAAAAGCTAATTTTTTTGCTTTCATACTAAAAAAACCTCCTCAAAATTGAGAAGTTTACACGCCAGATTACAAAGAATCGCACGCAAACTCCCTACGCTGGTATTAACCAGAATCAGGTTCAAAGGGTCGGAATTTCTCCTCTCAGCTCAATGAGCACCCCTGTTGCCTACCGTTATCCTAGCACATTATTTTGTTTTTGACAATGAAAAAGCAGCACCCTTCGGTACTGCTTTATTCTTATTCCGTTTTTTCAGCTGTCTGTGTCTGTTCGGTTTTTTGCTCATCTGGCTTCACTTCTGGTTGCTCAACTGGTGTTTCCACAAGTGGCCCATCTGGTGTTGCATTAATTTCAGCAATTTTCGCTTCAATTTGCGCATCAGTTACTTGATCACTATATTCAGTTGCCGGTGGTAAGACTCCATGCTCCTTAATATACATGATTTGTTCGTAAGTTAATGTTTCTTCAGCTAATAATGCTTCCGCAATATTCGTTAAGAGCTCTTTTTGCTCTGTTAAAATTTGGCGTGTTCGATCATAGCACTCATCAATAATTTTACGAACTTCAAGGTCGATATCTAAGGCAATTTGATCTGAGAAGTTTTGTTCTTTTCCATAATCACGCCCTAAGAAGACTGATCCCCCACGACGTTCATATTGAATTGGTCCGAGGTTACTCATTCCATACTCAGTTACCATTGAACGTGCAATCGCTGTTGAACGTTCAAAGTCATTATGTGCTCCAGTAGAAACATCACCAAATGTCAATTCTTCAGCAACACGTCCTCCCAAGAAACCAATAATTTGATCAAGAAGTTCACCTTTACGTGAGAAGAATCGCTCTTCTTTTGGAATCATCAAGTTATACCCACCCGCTTGTCCACGAGGGATAATTGTTACTTTTTGAACAATCGAAGCATCATCTAAAGTTAAGCCAATTACCGCGTGACCGGCTTCATGGAACGCCACAAGACGTCGCTCTTCTTCAGAATATTTTCGACTTTTCTTCGCTGGACCAGCAATAACACGATCAGTTGCTTCATCAATATCACGCATTGTAATCAATGAACGATTTTCACGAACTGCTAAGAGTGCCGATTCATTCAGTAAGTTCTCTAAATCAGCCCCACTAAATCCTGGTGTCCGCTTCGCAATCGCTTTGAGGTCAACATCAGGTGCTAAATGTTTGTTTTCAGCATGAACCGCTAAAATCTTTTCACGACCATGAACATCTGGTACATTGACTGTAATTTGACGATCAAATCGTCCAGGACGTAATAACGCTGGGTCAAGTACGTCTGGTCGGTTCGTTGCTGCCATAATAACGATACCAGAATGTGGATCGAATCCATCCATTTCAACTAATAATTGGTTTAAAGTTTGCTCACGTTCATCGTGACCACCACCTACACCGGCTCCACGTTGACGACCAACAGCATCGATTTCATCAATGAAAATAATAGCAGGTGCTTGTTTTTTCGCTTCATTAAACATGTCACGAACACGACTCGCCCCAACTCCAACAAACATTTCGAGGAAATCAGAACCACTGATTGTATAGAATGGCACACCAGCTTCACCAGCTGTTGCACGTGCAAGTAATGTTTTTCCGGTTCCCGGTGGACCAACAAGTAGCATTCCTTTCGGAATTCGTGCTCCCATATCGCGGTAACGTTGTGGATGTTTTAAGAAATCAACAACTTCAACAAGCTCTTGCTTTTCTTCTTCATAGCCGGCAACATCACGATATTTGACCGTACTTCCTTGTTGTAATTTCGCTCGGCTCTTACCGAACTCCATCGCTTTTCCATTCGCTCCAGCAGCACGATTCATAAAGAAGAACATCACTCCAGCCAATAATAAGAATGGCAAGAATGTTAAAAGTCCCGAAATGAATGGTCCTGGTGTTTGTAATGGTGAATAGACAACTTTCACTTTCGCCAAGTTGTCATTAATCAGTTTAACAACCTCATCTGAATACGGCACTGTTAATGTGTACCGTGGCTTCATTTCCGTTGTTTCACTCACTGCATCATCACGTTTCGTATAAATAATTGAGTATGCTTCCCCTGATACTGGTTCAAAGTTTAATTCTTCAATTTCTTCAGTTGTTAACTCTTGTACGAATGTTGTGTAATTCGTTTCCGTAATTGTCGTTCCGCTGTCACGGAAGATTAAAAAGATTCCAAATAATGCCATTAATACAAAGAGCCAAACCGTAAATGTTTGAAATCCACTCAATGGTGATTTTTTTTGCCCCTGTTGTTCATTTGGATTTCCTGCAGCCATACTACCACCTCACTTTTCTGTTATTACTTTTTGTTTATGCGTAGACCTCTTCTTTTAAAATCCCAATAAATGGTAAGTTACGGTAGACTTCATTGTAGTCTAATCCATATCCGACAACAAATTCATTTGGAATTGTAAAACCAACATAGTCCGCTTCTAATTCAACTTTGCGTCCTTCTGGCTTATCGAGTAAGCTCGCAACCTTTACGCTGTTTGCTCCTCGTGATTCAAGCATTCCCACGACTTTTTTTAATGTTTGTCCAGTATCAACAATATCTTCAACAATTAAGACATCGCGTCCTGTTACTGATGTCTCAAGATCACGTAAAATTCGAACATCATTTGATGATTGTGTTCCACCATGGTAACTTGAAACATCCATAAAATCGATTTCTAACATTAAGTCAATGCTTTTCAGCAATTCACTCATAAAAGGAATTGACCCCTTTAACAATCCAACAACTAATAATGGTTGTTGTGTTTTTGGCGTAAAGTCTGCGGTAATTTCCGCTCCCATCTCTTGGGTTTTGACCACAATCTCCTCGTGGCTAATTAGTACTTTTTCAATATCTTGCATCATGTGCCTATTCCTCCTCAATAATTAACGTTGCTGTTTTCGCTTGATTCACAAAAATATGAGTTGCTTGCCAGAGTTTATACACCCAAATAATTTCTCCCTGATACACAAAAATTGGCCACGTTTTTCGTAAAAACCGTGGAACTTTGGCATCAATGAATAATCGTGCTACTTTTTTATGCTGTCCGTTTGCAAGTTCAATACAATCACCTGGTAAGCTGTGACGAACAAGGATTTGTGCTTGAATTGCTTGTGGATACGGCATAGTTTCAGTGCTTGGACTGAGTATTGTAGCAATACTCTTGATGGTATAACTCCCAAATACTTGTGTGCCATCTAGTAACACAGGTTGGACTGTATCTATAAAGTCATCAGGACGATAAACAAATAGGTGCTCATAGTTCCGTTCGAACAGATACTGTTGCCACTGAAACTGCTCACTTCCACTTGTTTTTTCTAACATTTGAAATAAACGTCTGAAGACTTCTTCACCCAAGCTTACATGCTCGTGAGAAGATACATATCTTAATATTATTTTAAACACCGCACTTTGTAAAGCCATAGGTTTATTTTTAAGTGGATTTATAGAGACTCTTAGATAGTTTTTGTGCTGAAAACAAATTTGCCTTGCTATTTTCTCAGCTTCATTCATCAGATAATCATCAATTTGTTGTAACTGATCGATAAAATGCCGAATTTGTTTACTGGCTTGTGGATTTTCACGCTGTAATTTCGGAATAATATGGTGGCGATAGCGATTGCGCAAGTAATCATCCTTTTGATTCGAACTATCTTCCCAAAAAGGAATATCCTGTTCGTGACAATAGCGATAAATATCTGCCTTCGTCCAAGTATAGAAAGGTCGTAAGAGCCAGTAACCTGCTTCACGTTGCTCTTCCGCTTTGAAAGGGACTAAACCAAGTGGCGAAGTCCCCCTAACGAGCCGCATTAAAACTGTTTCCATTAAATCATCACTATGATGCGCCAATGCCAAATAGGCGATATTTTCTTGTTCAAGCAGACGTTCCCAGATTTGATACCGTTTTTCACGCGCAAAATTTTGAAAATTCCCTTTATTCGCTCTGAGTTCAGTTGGTGTAATTTCATGAATCATGACTTGGCTCATCAAACGCTGACCAAATGCCTGAATCATCGCTATTTCTTGAATGTTTTCGGTTGGTCGTTGATGATGGTTAATGTAACACGCAACCACCTCATATCCTTGACTCCAAAGCCAATGCCACAGTGCCATCGAGTCCGCACCACCCGAAACACCGAGCAAAATTTTTGCTGCGGGTACTACTGTTTTCATTATCCCGCCTCAGTTTCAGCTTTTGTCTCAGGTTGTAATCGGAAGAAATCTAAAATTTTTTCAATGAATGATGGCTCTGCTTCGGCTAATTCTGGATTTGGTGGCGTTGGTAAAACTAATAACACTTCACCCGGATGACTTAAAAAATATTTTTCACGGGCATATTGCTGAATATAATTTGGATCTTGAGATTTTTTTAATTGGATCTCAAGTGTTGCTTGTTGGTTTTCGGCTTGTTCGTAGCTTGTTTTAATTTCACGATAGCGTTGACGACTTTCAAGATAGCTTGTTGCCTGTGGTAACAAAGCAGTTAGCGAGAGCACAAACGTACCGATGGCAATTGCAATAATAGCAAATTGACGATTGGTCGCTTTTTTATTGCGTTTCCGTTTTTTTGCATATTTTTGTTCGCGATTCGGTTGCTGATTACTCACCATCATCAACAAACTCCTTTTCGACTTGTTCAATTTTCTCTTGTCTTATCAACTCATAGAGTGTTGTTGCTTCATCTTTGCGAACATGCTCTTTCAAAAGCGTGACTTTTGCTTCAATGACACGATTTCCATAACGAATTTCGATATGATCATCAACTTTTATAACTACTCCCGGTTTCACAATTTTCCCATTTACCATCACCCGTTTTGCATCACATAGTTGTTTTGCGAGTGGACGACGTTTGACTAAACGTGATACTTTTAAATATTTGTCTAATCTCATCTTTGTTCCCATTGCCAATTTGTTGTGAAAATTTATAACTATCTCTAAACTCTACAATAAACTACTTGCTTCTCCTATTCATTGTGTTCAATTTAGCTGACTTGTGAATCTTGTTTCCAATGACAAGGCAACTACTTTTGTTTGAGATAACACTCCAGAGGCGTAAAGTTCTTGATACAACGAATCCTCCATATTTGTTTCGTCGTTTCAGTGACGAAACAAATTGATAATTACTCAAGTTGATAGCAGCGTTCAAATCGCAGTGCAGCAATTTGATTTGTTGTTCGAGTTTGAGGATATTTTTTATTTTTACAAATTGGCTTCCTTTCTTATTATTTTCATATGTACAAATTGAGTGTTTGCGCACGTCAGTCTTGACTGTCCGTGTCGCTGAAAAATAAACAAAACTCAAGGGGATTCCAAAGAATTCATTGCTTAATATTGGTTGTTCAAATAACTGCTCAACAACAACAAAGAGATACCAATACTTTCCATCATGACTAATGCGTGGGTTTGCGTATTTACCTTCAATTCGATGTTGTTCTTTGATTTGAATCCAAGCAACTCCTTAATCATCTGTTTGGCTTTATTTACGTGCCTCCGCTGAAGACGAGCCCTGAAAACAGTGATAATTCGGATTATATCTTCGACTAATTCTTGTTGCTCTGTTTTATCCCTCTTATTTCTTTTTTGCTAGATTTTACTCTTTTATTTTACCATGTTTCACAAGAGGATGCGAATTTCCTTATCCGTTTTTCTTGTCTTTACCAATCAATCTTTGTTCTGTGCTGGAATGTAGACACTCATCAGATTATCAACCCCAGTAAAATAATGATCAAGTTCATATAATGGTAGCTGCATGAGTTTTTCTTGCTTCGTTCCAGCACCACTGACAAGTGTGACTTGCGTTTCATCATCAAGTTTCTCCATTAAATCTAATTTCAAATTCGAAGCCACAAGCTGATCAAATACCTGGGCAACAATTGTATGTTGCTGTGGTTGATATAATGCAATATCAAAACTTAAAGCATCAAAAAGTTGGAAACCTTCAATCGGATCAAAACGTAAGGCAGCAAACATAGGATCAAGAAAACTCTGACCACCAACAACCGTTACCGCTTCGCTACGTTGGAACAGCAGCTGCACTGCATATTCAGCTAGTAATGGATGCCCTGGTGTCGCATAAACAATATCTTTTGTTTGTGCTTCCTCTAAAAGAAAAGTCACAATCTCTTCATAAACAGCGATAAAATCTTGATGTTTTTCATAGACTGTATCAAAACTTTGATATTCCATCCCCTCTGCCACTAATTGATCAACAACTGGATGTTGATCAGTTCGCAAATATACTGGATGTGAACCAAGTAAATAGCGGATAACTCCAATTGGCATCTGTTCATATTCTCCTGGTCCTAAACCGACAACATAAATCATTCTTCTTACTCCTTTATTGCTTCCATTTTTTGGAAGATTGTTAAAATTACAGCAATAGCGTCAAGAACTGCCGTAGTGTTCAATGTGACTGTCAATTGTATCCGCCCCTGTGGTACTTCTAAACTCACTTGACGTTTAAATGGTTGCAGTATTTTGAAGACTGCTTGTCGTGTATAACTTTGACTCGCTCCAGCACTGAAGCGAATAGTTAGTTTATTTCTCTGTTGGCGGATGATATCAACACCAACTCGTAACGCTTGATTTCGAAGCAGAAATTGATACATTAGATTTTCGACTGGCTGTGGATATTTTCCAAAGCGGTCAAAAAGTTCAGCTTCAACTGCTTGAAAGTCAGCTTCATTTTGAATTTCACTTAATCGGTGATAAATTTCAATTTTGAGTGATTCATCATCAAGGTACGTTTGTGGTAAGTACGCATCTATTCCTAACTGCATATCAATTGGGCTATCTAGATAGGCTTTTGCCTCTTGTTTTTGTTCGGCATACAGTGGGCTTGTCAGTGCTAATCCTTTCGCTTCGATTGCCTGACGCAATAATTGGTTATACATTTCAAAGCCAACCGTATCAACAAATCCACTTTGATTGGCACCTAGCATGTCCCCAGCACCACGAATCGCTAAATCACGCATAGCAATCTTAAAGCCACTTCCTAATTCAGTGAACTCTTTAATCGTATGTAATCGCTTGGTCGCAATTTCTGTCAGGACCTTTTTCTTCGGATACATCAAGTACGCATAGGCAATCTTATCACTCCGACCCACACGACCACGTAATTGATAAAGTTGTGCCAGCCCCATTTTATCAGCATCGCTAATGAGTAACGTATTCGCATTAGGAATATCAATTCCCGTTTCAATAATTGTCGTGCTCACAAGTACATCGTATTTGCGAGCAATAAAATCATTCATGATTGTTTCTAGTTGTTCACGACTCATTTGACCATGTGCATAAATCACACGTGCTTCCGGAACTAGCTTTTGAATCCGTTGCACGCGTTTCTCGATTGTTTGGACACGATTATACAAATAAAAACTTTGCCCCTTACGTGCAAGCTCACGTTCAATTGCATCTCGGACAATCGAATCATGTTCCTCAAGTACATATGTTTGAACCGGATAGCGATTTCGCGGTGCCGTTTCTAGTAATGACATTTCACGAACACCACTCAATGACATTTGTAATGTTCGTGGAATTGGTGTTGCTGACAATGATAAGGCATCAACATTCCCGCGGAACTGTTTCAGACGTTCTTTATCACTCACACCAAAACGATGCTCCTCATCAATAATAATCAACCCAAGGTCACGAAAGTGGATATCTTGGCTGAGTAGTCGATGTGTTCCAATCACAAAGTCACATCCACCATTTGTTAAAAGTTGCCGTGTTCGCTCTTGCTGACTTGGAATCACAAAACGACTCATCATCGCCACCGTAAATGGTGTCTCTTTAAAACGTTCACATGCACTCTCATAATGTTGTTTCGCTAAAATTGTTGTTGGCGCCAACATTACAACTTGTTTGCCTTCAATCATCGCTTTAAAAGCTGCCCGAAAAGCAACCTCTGTTTTCCCAAAACCAACATCACCACAAAGAAGCCGATCCATTGGCCGTCCTTGTTCCATATCAAACTTAATCTCTTGAATGGCTCGCAATTGATCAGCCGTTTCAATATATGGAAAAGCCTGTTCAAATGCCAATTGTGCTTCAGTATCTGGAGCAAAGGCATACCCTGGACGACTTTCACGTTGTGCGTACAAGGTGATGAGATTCTCAGCGATTTCTTGAACATTCTTTTCCACTTTCTTTTTTGCTTTTGTAAAGTCATTGCCACCTAGCTTATGCAGCTTTGGTTGGTAGCCTTCACTTCCAACATATTTTTGAATGTAATGAATTTTATCAACAGGAATATATAGCTTTCCATTATTTTGATACTCAATATGTAAATAATCCTGGGTCCCACCTTGACTAGTTAATGTTTCGATACCTAAGTAACGACCAATTCCGTGTTGTTCATGGACAACATAGTCTCCTTGTCGAATTTCATCTAACGAATGAATATGCTGTGCTTTACGCATATAAGCATCACGGTTGCGTAGTCGTCGTTTCTGTAGTTGACGACTAATATGTTGTTCACTTAAAATAGCGAGTCGCTGTTGAGGATACTCCTCACTAATAAAGTTCTCCATCACAATGACATTCAGTTGCTGTGGTTGGATTGTTCCTTGAGCTTCTACGTAGTGATAATGGAGGTGGTCAAAATGATGCCGATCTTGTTTATCATCAACGGTAATGACAATCGTGTACTCTTCAGCTAACCATGTATCAATTGTTAGTTCAAAATCATCACGATTCATAACTTCTAAATATTCAAGTTCACGACTCCCGACTTCAATGCCTGTGCTTTGATACATACCTTCTTGTGAAAATGTCACATATGTCGTGCCGAGTTGTTGCTCTAAAGGAACGAATAATTGCTCGAGCTGTTGCCCAGCTTCAGCCAAATTTTTCGCATCTTCTAACATATGTTCGTAATTAGCGAGTACCTTGGCCTCTTCTACAACAATAATTTGTGGTTGATCGATATAATCAAGGATTGTCCCTTGTTGCGTTCCCGTTTCAATCGCCGGAATTAATTCACATGTTTCGCAGAGCGTCACTGTTCGTTGCGTTTGTGTATCAAATTGGCGAATACTTTCAATTTCATCATCAAAAAATTCAATCCGAATCGGATATTCTTCATGAATCGGAAAAATATCAACAATTCCCCCCCGAACGGCAAATGTCCCAATTTCCTCAACTAAACTTTCACGCACATAGCCTAAGCGTACGAGCTCTCCAAGTAATGTTGGTAAATCATGCTGCTGACCAACTGTTAATTGCTGTGTCAGCGCTTGCCATTCTTGTTTAGACATGATTGGCTTACACATCCCAGAGGTATGTGTCACAATAATTGGCCGAACTTGTTGTTGTAGCCCTTGTAGTGTCAATAATCGTTGAATCAATAAATCTTTACTTGCTGCCATTACTTGTGCCGTAATAAATTCATCAGCTGCAAATAAAAAAACAGTGTCGTCATTCAAACGCTCATAAATTTTTTGCGCTTGATATTGTGTTGGTGCAACAATGACAATTGGTTTTTTTTGGGCATACGCTTCAATCAGTGCACCTTGCACAAACGGATAAGCACCAAAAAAATGCTGTTGCTCATGGCATTGATTGTCAAGTTGTAAATGCTGTAATAAATATTCAGTCAATTTCGGCATTAGCTTGCTCCTTTACGGGATTTATTGTTGACCATTAAAGCGATTCATCACATTTTCAAAACTATTTTCTAAATAATACGTCATCGCAGCAACAGTATGCTGAATACTAGTCTCAACCGCTGCTTCTTCATCAGGACGGAAGCGCCCAAGTACATAATTTACAACACTTTCATGGGTTGGTTTACTCACGCCCATCCGGACACGAGCAAACTGATTAGTCCCTAAATGCTGAATCAACGACTTCATTCCGTTATGACCACCGTGACCACCTTTTGCTCGCAAACGAATTGTTCCCGCCACAGTATCCATATCATCATAAATAATGACGAGTTCTGCATCTTCAATACCGAAATAATCCATAAACGGTCGAACACACTCTCCTGAAAGATTCATAAAGGTTAACGGTTTTAATAAATAGACTTTTTCACCATTCACTGTTCCCATCCCATAAACACCTTTAAATTTTTCGCGATTAAGCTCGATACCCCACTCTTGTGCGAGTGTGTCCACGGCCATAAAACCGATGTTATGTCGCGTTTTCGCATATTCTTTTCCTGGATTTCCTAAACCAACAATTAATTTCATCTTCTTTGCCTCCTACACTTTCGTTTCTGTGCATCTATTATAGCACATGCATCAATAAGAAAAAGACGCCTTTTGGCGTCTTTTCCGATAGCTTTTAAATTATTTATTATACATATCGAAAAGAACACTAACTGGTTCATCTTTGTATACGTGACGAATTGCTGTTCCTAATAAGTTCCCAACAGATAACTGAACAATTTTTTCAACTTTTTTATCTTCGCGTAACGGAATTGTATTTGTTGTAATTAATGCTTTCATTGGGCTTGCTTCAATACGCTCAAAAGCAGCACCTGAAAGAACCGCATGTGTACATGACGTATACACTTCAACAGCGCCGTTATCCAATAAAGCGTCAACTGCATTACAGATTGTTCCAGCTGTATCAATCATATCATCAATAATAACTGCTGTTTTGCCACGAACATCTCCAATAATTCCCATTACTTCTGAGACATTTGGTTTTGGACGGCGTTTATCGATAATTGCCATTGGTACATTTAACTGTTCAGCTAATTTACGTGCTCGTGTTGCTCCACCGTGGTCAGGTGATACAACTACAATATTGTCTAAGTGTAAGTTTTCAAAATATTCGGCTAAAATTGGCATTGCACGGAAATCATCAATTGGAATATCGAAGAACCCTTGGATTTGTGTTGCGTGTAAATCCATTGTTAAGATACGTGTCGCTCCAGCTGCTTGAATTAAATTTGCTACTAACTTCGCTGTAATCGGCTGACGAGCGCCAGCTTTACGGTCTTGACGAGCGTACCCATAATATGGCATCACGACATTAATAGTTTTTGCTGATGCACGTTTTAACGCATCAATCATAATTAATAATTCCATTAAGTGTTCGTTGACCGGATTACATGTTGGTTGAATGATATAACAGTGATTCCCACGAACCGTTTCTTGAATATCGATTCCAATTTCTCCATCCGCAAAGTGTGATACTTTACATTTCCCTAATTCAACACCTGCTGCCTCGGCAATCTCCTCGGCTAATTTACGATTTGCTGAAAGACTAAAGATTTGTAATTTGCTCGCCATAATTAAAATTCCTCCGTGTACTGATTGTTCTTCTTTTGTTTAACTCAATTTTCTTGCTATCGGTTTATTTTTTTGCAAAACGTTCGCGTAAACGTTTCGCATAACCTTCTTTGTTTTCCTGTTTTGCACGTGCAATTGCTAGGGCATCTGCCGGTACATTTTTTGTTACTGTTGAACCAGCAGCGACATACACACCTTCACCAATTGTAATTGGGGCAATTAAGTTGGCATTACATCCAATAAAAGCATTGGCTTCAATTGTTGTTTTATGTTTGTGCTGTCCATCATAGTTGACAGTCACGACACCACAACCAATATTGACATTTTCACCAACTTCACTGTCACCTAAATATGATAGATGTGAAGCTTTTGCATGATCAGCAAATGTTGTTTTCTTCATTTCCACAAAGTTACCAATGCGCACATGATTTCCGCATGCTGTTGCCTGACGCAAGTGAGCAAATGGACCTACAGTTGCTGTTTCACCAACACTTGAATCACTAATCACCGATTGCGTTATATGCGTATTGGCACCAATTGTTGCATTTGTTAATTGGGTATTTGGACCAATGATACAGTCTTCACCGATTGTTGTTGTTCCTAAGATGACAGAGCCTGGGTAAATAATTGTATCGGCACCGATTATCACATCCGTACCAATGTATGTTGTTGCTGGATCGACAAGTGTAACACCATTGATCATATGAGCAGTGTTTAAACGCTCACGTAATAATGTTGTTGCTTGGGCTAATGCTAAGCGATCATTAATTCCTAGTGTTTCGTCAGCATTCTCAATACAGTAACCTTCTAAGCGATGATTCGCTTCACGCATAATCTTGATTACATCTGTTAAGTAATATTCACCTTGCGCATTTTTGTTATCAATTTTTGCGAGTGCTGCAAATAATTCCTGATTGTCAAAGCAGTATGTTCCAGTATTTATTTCTTGAACAGCTAATTCAGCTTCATTGGCATCTTTTTGCTCAACAATATAAGCAAGCTGATGATTTTCATCACGAATAATTCGTCCATATCCTGTTGGGTTTGCCATTTGTGCCGTTAAGACCGTTGTTTTGGCTTGGGCATTTTCATGATGTTCAAACATCTGTGCAATTGTTGATGCTTGAATTAGTGGTGTATCACCACAAATAACCATTGTTGTCCCACCTTCTTGAGCAAGTAATTGCTCTGCTTGCATGACAGCATGACCTGTTCCTAGTTGCTCAAGTTGATAAACAAACTCGACACCTTCAATTTTTTCTTCGACTAATTCAGCACCGTGGCCAATAATCACAATGATTCTTTTTACATCAGCAGCGCGTAAATTATCAACGACATGTTGAACCATTGACTTTCCAAGTACTTCGTGGAGTACCTTTGGAAGTTTTGATTTCATTCGCGTTCCTTTTCCCGCGGCTAATACTAAAGCTTGACGCATGTGTCATCCTCCTCATTTTCTTCACCTTACATTGTACTTGAAAACTCATTTTTTTTCAACAAAGCTAAGATCATATCATAATTATGAAAAAAAGCCGGTTTTTTGCCGGCTTCATCTTATTCTTCTGTTGCGGTTTCTGCCGTCAAAACATGCTCATATTCGGCTAAAATTGCTTTTTCAAATAATTCGCGCGTTTCGGCATTAATTGGATGAGCGATATCGCGGAACTCCCCTGTCGTCAAGCGACGCGATGGCATTGCTACAAACAAGCCTTCAGTTCCTTCAATAATGCGAATATCATGGATAACTACTGCTTGATCAAGTGTAATCGAAGCAATTGCTTTCATCCGTCCCTCTTTTTCTACGATACGAACACGTACATTTGTAATTTCCATAGTTGAGACACCCCCGTGTAGTTTTCATCACAGGCACATTATAATAACCATTCCTAGCATTTGTCATGCTTTTTTTGATTATTTAAGTAAAAATTATGGCTATCTATTGATTAGCCTTTCATTCGGGTTTCAATCACAGTGTAACAAAAGCCCTTCAAACTATTCATAATCCGATTTTTGCGACTCTCACTTTGTGTAAAGGCGAAAACTGTTGGACCACTTCCACTCATGAGTACCCCATCAGCACCGCTTTGTTCCATCACTTGTTTAATTTGCTGAATTTGCTCACACAATTGTAAACTGACAGCTTCTAAACTATTCCCTAGCGTGGCACACATCAATTCGTAGTCTTGGGTTTCTAACGCTTGGCGCATTTGCTGCGTATCTGGATGTGGTGCTTCAGCGATGTTCAAAGCACCGTATACTTCCGCCGTTGATAATCCTACTTGTGGTTTCGCTAAAACAACCCAACACTTCGGCGGCGCTGACAATCGTTCGAGCTTTTCACCACGTCCGGTCGCTAATGCTGTTGTATTGAGAATACAGAAAGGGACATCAGAACCAATTTCTGCGCCTAATTCTTGGAGTGTCTCTTGATCAAGTTGGAGCGCCCACAATTCATTGAGGGCTTTAAATGTAGCTGCGGCATCCGCACTACCTCCAGCAAGTCCTGCGGCAACAGGAATATTTTTCTCAATTGTTATTGTAACACCAGTTTTGACATTGTATCTTGTGCGTAATAAGTCTGCGACTTTAAAGCATAAATTTTGTTGATCATTCGGAATCAATCCCGATGTTGTCTCAATGATAATTGCTTCATCATCACGTGCTTGTACTTCAATGTAATCAGCAAGTTCGAGTGTTGTCATAATCATTTCAACTTCATGAAATCCATCTGGTCGCTTTGCTAAGGCATCTAATGTTAAATTTATTTTGGCATTTGCTTTTATTCGTACTGACATTTGGTATTCCTCCATTCATATCATCACTTTTACTCTATCAAAAAAAAGATGGTCTGACCATCTTTTTATCGGATTTGTTCACCTTTTCCATCAGCAACGACTTGATTGGCAATTTTCGCAAATGTTGCCAAGTCTAATGCTTCTGCTCGAGTTTGTGGTGCAACCCCACAAGTTTCGAGGAGTGCCACGACATATTCTTTATCTTGAAAAAGCGCATTAAAGTTATTCTGGATTGTTTTCCGACGTTGAACGAATGCTCCTCGTGTAATTGCAAAGAAAATTGCTTCATCAGCAAGTTCAACTCGAGGTTGTGGTAACATCGCTAAACGGACAACAGCCGAGTCAACATTGGGTTGGGGAATGAAAACATTTTTGGGAACGTTAAGCATAATTGAAACATCGGCATATAATTGCATAGCAATTGATAATGATCCATACTCTTTTGTACTTGGTTTTGCACTTAATCGTTGTGCCACTTCTTTTTGCATCATGACTGCTAAATTTTTAAACGGCAGACGACTCTCAATCAGTTTTGTCAAAATTGGGGTTGTAATATAGTACGGTAAATTTGCCACAACGCTGACATGATCACAACCTTCAAATTCACGAGCATAAATAGTATCTAAATCTGCTTCAAGGATATCTTGCCAAATAATCGTCACATTATCGTAATGACTCAGTGTATCTGCCAAAATTGGTTTTAACGTTGTATCAATTTCAAAAGCTACAACCTTTTTCGCATTGTGTGCCAAGTGCTCGGTTAATGCCCCAATTCCTGGACCAATTTCAATAACACCAGTCGTTGGCCCAACTTCTGCTCGTTCAACAATATTACTTAACACATTTTGATCAATTAAAAAGTTTTGACCAAATTTTTTCTTCATACTAAAGCCGTGCTTTGCCAAAATCGCTTTTGTATTTGATGGTGTCGCAATTCTTTTCATACTATTTCTCCTCGCTTACTTCTAACTCACTTAAATAAGTTGCTACTTGATTCGCCGTAATTCCGAACATTTGTAGACGTTTATAAAACTGTTTGGCATTGACATGGCCTAAATGAAATTGCTTTGCAACCACTTCTCGTCTTTGCTTCGCTTGTGGTCCAACAATCAAATCAAGTTGAATAAGTTGTTCCCATGTAATTGTTTGCTGATGATGCTTTGGTGTACTTACTGCCGTTAGCGCTCGCTCTAATGCTGGACGTTTTGCATGTTCGATACCGACTTTGCCGTTTTTCGCCATACATTCTTCACGCTGTAAATAGGCATGCTTTGCTTCAGGAACAGCTTGCATAATTGTTTTGCGAATTTTTTCTCCGGGATAATCAGGGTCTGTAAAAACGATAACTCCGCGTTGTTTTTGTGCTTCTTTAATTACTTCGAGCGTCTGTTGATTAATTGCTGATCCATTTGTTTCAATCGTATCAACATCAAAATATGTCCGCAAGCGAATCGTATCATCTCGACCCTCGACAACAATCACTTCTTGAATTTCCATTTTGCCACCTCAATTTCTCTCTTTTGTATTCTATCATGTTTTAGCAAAATCTTCTAATTACAAAAAAAAAGACATCAATGATGTCTTTTCATTTTATTCGACAATCGCAACACCGACATTATTACGTCCCCATGCTAATGCTTCTGCATCAGTAGCAAATAATAAGTCTAGGCGATTTCCTTTAATATAGCTTCCAGTATCTAACACGATTGCTTTTCCAAAACCATCAATTTCAATGATACTTCCCATTGGAATGATGCTTGTATCAGCCGCAACGATACGAATTGTTCCGTATGTTGGATGATTGTAATAGGCTGAATTACAGATTTCGTATCCTGAGGCAGCTGTACATTCACCATAGCGAATACTTCCTTCAATACTGTACCCTGATAATTCCATCGTCATTGATGCCGATTGTGTCATTGCTGTTGATGTTGCTACAACTTCAACTTCACGCACTTTCGTTCCTTGAGCAATAATTTCTGGTTGTCCTTCTTTTGTTACCGCCTCACTTACAAGTGTACGTTGTGTTTCTGTTCCATTCACATATGTCACATCATACGTTTTTGTAATTTCTTGGTCAGTTCCTTCTTGGATGACTTTTTCTTCACCCTCATAGAGTGTGTCGTCCGTTTTATATTCAACACCGAGTGGTTGTGTTTCTTGTGTCGTTTCTTGTTTTACTTCTGTCTCATTAAAGACAATCGTTGTATCTTCTTTGATGTAGTCGAGTGGTGAAAGGCTTTGTAATGTACTTTGTGTCGTGTCAATTGCTTTTTCCGCAATTAAATCTTCGACTGTTAATGATGTTGTTTCAATTGTCTCTGTTGTTTCACCAACTTGAAGCGTAATTGTTTTTGGTGTTGAAATTGTAATATACATTCCATCTTGCACGAGTGCTTGTTCTCCTGGTTCAACAATTGAACCTTCTTCAACTTCAAAATCACCTGTCGCTAAAATATCAGCAACGTTTTTCTCTGTTGTTTCTTGATACACAACTGTATCGTCAATTTGGATATATACACCTTTAGGTGTTGGTTCGAACCCAACTGCTGAAAATGCTAATGTCATAATCAACGCTGTCACCTGCGAAGCTCTTAAAATCATTGGTCGTAAACGACCAGGCTGCTTGGTGTCTGGTTCTTTTCCTTGCCTGCTCATATAAATTTCTACCTCCTAAATTTATGGCAATTTCTTGCCAATCAATCCGTGTTTCACTCACGGCTCTACTTTCACCTGTGCCATTCGTCGGCCGCTGCCTCGATGACTTTTCTAACCCTAACACACTTCAAAAATAAATGCAAATTTTTTTTTGCTTATTTGCTTTTTTTGGTAAACAAGGGTAAAAACATGGTTTCCCATCACTTTCTCAGCTATTTTTTTGTGTAATAGCACAAAAACTTGTGTTTTGCGTTAGTTTTTTTGGATAATTAACTAAAATTACCGCTGCTATTATCATTTTTTATTAATAGATTAAATTTAAAAATAGTTTGTTTTTTCTTGATTTTACTGCTTTTTTTATTACTCGTATTCGTTCAAAATAAAAAAACCAATCAAACTGATTGGTTTTCATTTTTTTACCAGCCTAAGCGGATAATTTCAATTGTTGGATACTCGACACCATGACTTGGAACTGGGTCTTTTCCGATAAACATATCAATATGGTTCCCCGATACACCAGTATCTAAGACAATTGCTTGCCCCCATCCTGGCACATTCACAATTGAACCAGCTGGCAATACCGACCAGTCTGCAGACAGGATTCGCATCCCTTGATACATCTTCGTATCTGAATCGACTGGAATCCCCGATGCCGATCCACACGATTGGCACCCATAGAATGTCATTTTCATCGGAATTGTTCCTAACACCGTTGGTGCTATCGGCTCAGCTTCCACTGCTACTCGTGATGCAACTGCAACTGGTTCTGCCTCAGGTGCTTTTGTACCAAGACGAATAATTGTCGGTTGTCCTTGATCAACGACCTTTTCTTCAACAAGTGTACGTTCAACGATTTCGTCATTTACTTGACGAACTGTATATGTTCGTTCAATAATCGTTGCCTGACCTTCTTGTTCAATTTCTTCACTACCAGCTACTAAGGTCTCATCTTCACGATACTCGACAACCGGAGCAATTTCTTCGATGACAACATCTTCGGTATAAGTTGTATAATCAAACGTTAATTTCATACCTTCAGCTAAATATGCTGTCGGTTGTGTCGATAAAAGTGTATAGCCTTTTTGTTCTGTTAATTCTTGTTCAAATAAAAAGTCTTGAACTTGTAAAGCATTTGTTTTGACGGTGCGTTCAACATCACCAATCACAATATTCAACGTTTTTGGTGTTGAAATCACAATCTCCATTTCATCTACTAATGGCTCATTACTATTATAATTCATAATCATTTCCGTATTCGGATTGATAAATTCGCTAATTAATTGTCCAACATATGCTTTTGAGGTATGTGTTGTTTGTACCTGTTCATTAACCCGTACTGTTACTGCTTTTGGTGTACTAAATCCGACTAAGGCCACAACCAATAATCCGACTAAAATAAGTGCACGCAGTGCATAGCGGTGATGATATAAGACTGATGTCTTCTTGGAAGGTACATTTCCTTGATTATTCATAAATTTCCTCCTAGTTTTCGATACCGAACAGACGTTTGGCATTTGCTGTTGTGACTTTTCCAACTTCTGAGACTGCAAGTTCTTTAATTTTTGCAATTTCTTCAGCGACTAGTGCAACATAAGCCGGTTCGTTTCGTTTCCCGCGGTAGGGGTGCGGTGTTAAGTATGGAGCATCTGTCTCAATTAAGAGATACTCCAATGGTGTAAGTTCAGCTACTTTTTTTGGGACTTTTGCATTTTTAAAAGTAACGACTCCACTCAATGATATCATAAATCCTAAATCTGTAAAGGGTTTCACCATTTCGCTACTCGCTGAGTAACTGTGCATAACCCCTCTCAATCCTCGATTTGCATATTTTTTCAATGTTTGATACACAGCTTGATGTGCATCACGATCGTGAACAATAATTGGTTTCTCATATTTCAGTGCTAATTCAATTTGTTGCTCAAATATTGTTTGTTGCACGTCATGTGGTGATTTATCCCAATAATGATCTAACCCAATTTCACCGACTGCCACAACCTTCGGATGGCTTAAGAGGCTCTCAATCCAAATTAAATCCTCATTTGTACAATCAATAGCATCCACTGGATGCCACCCAACAGCAGCATAAATATGTTCATATTTTTCCGCAAGTGCAATTGCATCAATATTTGTTTGACGATCAAATCCCACAACTAATATATATTCGACTCCTGCTTGTTGGGATTGTTCGATAATATTTTCGACTTCTCCAACAAAATGTTCAGCATTTAAATGACAATGTGTATCAAAAAACATATTTTCCACCTCGAGTTGTCCTCAATTATAGGCGAATTCATCCAAGCTGTCAAAAAATTGTGATTTTTTTCAGCATATCACAATTATATCGCAAGATAACTTTGCCGTTTTGAGGTTTTTTTACGCTTTCTTCATCTCTTCGCGTATTCCTTTTTTCAACTTATCATAAAATAATCACCTTGGCAAATAAGTGTTATTTTTATTGGCTTTTCAACACTGCTAAATCAACAAAATTCTATAAAAAATTACCTATTTCGCTCCTCTTTCCCCGCAAAAAGTGAGTCCCTATTATATAAATAGAATTCGTAACAATTTCCCCTTGCTTTTCCATAATAAAAGCTCGGATTTGCAAAATTATTTCGTGATTACAATAGCGGTTTCTTCTCGCCACTTTTTTCGGATTTCTTTAGGTTTTTATCAAAAATTTTCGCAACTTATTTCTCGCTAAAAAAAGCCGCTTCTCCATTGTAATGAGCAGCGACTTTCTGTTATTTCGTTATTTTAACTAGATCTATTTTCTTTTTGCGAAAATGAAAAAATAGCAGATACTCACTTTGCCATGCATATCTGCTACTTTCCTTTTTATCATACTAATCTGATGCCATAAATGACACTGTTATCAGGCACTTTATTGTGTCGTCACTCTTTATTTAACACGTGTTCCATTTGGTATGATGTCACTAATTGTTAAGAGGTCTAATTTTTTCTTTGTTTCCCCTGTCAGTAACATTCCTTCCGAACGTACTCCACGTAATTCGACTGGCGCTAAGTTTGTGACCGCAATCACTTTGCGACCAACTAAAGTTTCTGGTTCGAAGTGTTTTGCAATTCCTGAAACAATTTGACGTGTGTGATCACCGAGATCGACTTTGAACACTAATAACCGATTCGCATCAGGATGTACTGTTGCTTCAAGAATTTGTCCAACTGTTAATTCAACAGCCTGAAAGTCATCAATTGAAATTGGATTTTCAATTGTTAATTCTTGAGCAACTGTTGGATTCATCTGTTCTTGGATATATGCAACTTCTTCCTTCGCATCTAATCGTGGGAAAATCGGTTCAGCTTTCGCAACTTGTCCCGCTAACACACCGAAATCTACAAGTGAATTCCATTGTTTATCCGCTTCATTTTCGACACCTAATTGTGCAAAGATTTTTGCTGGTGTTTGTGTTAAAAACGGTTGTAGCATTACAGCAATTTGACGTAAAGCATTTGCTAAGTGATTCATCACACTTCCTAACGCTTCACGATTCGCATCATCTTTTGCTAATGCCCATGGTGCTGTTTCATCAATATATTTATTTGTTCGTGAAACATACGACCAAATATCACCTAATGCCACTGAAAATTGCATTTTTTCCATGGCTGCTTCAACTTTGGCAATTGTAACTTGTCCAAATTCAACTAATTCATTATCAAAATCAGTTTTTGCTCCTGCATATGCTGGAATTTGACCATCGAAATATTTTTGGATCATTGCCACAGTCCGGTTTAATAAGTTCCCTAGATCGTTAGCTAAATCAAAATTAATCCGATCAACGAATGCTTCAGGTGTGAACAAACCATCAGAACCAAATGGTACTTCGCGCAATAAATAATAACGTACCGCATCTAAACCATAGCGATCAATTAACATCACTGGATCAACGACGTTCCCTTTTGATTTTGACATTTTTCCATCTTTCATTAATAACCAACCGTGAGCAAAAATTTTCTTCGGTAGTGGTAAATCTAGTGCCATTAAAATAATCGGCCAATAAATTGTGTGGAACCGAACAATTTCTTTTCCAATTAAGTGCACATCAGCTGGCCAATAACGATTAAATAATTCTTCATCGTCACTTCCGTACCCTAAAGCACTAATATAGTTTGATAAAGCATCAATCCACACATAAATTACGTGTTCTGGATTCCCTGGCACTTTAATTCCCCAATCAAATGACGTCCGACTAACAGCTAAATCTTCTAATCCTGGTTTGATGAAATTATTGATCATTTCATTTTTACGACTTGCTGGTTCGATGAAATCAGCGTTTTCTTCGTAATATGCGAGTAAGCGATCCGCATATTTTGACATTTTGAAGAAATATGATTCTTCTTTTACTAATTGAACATCCCGACCGCAGTCTGGACACTTGTGATCTTCGCCAACTTGCGTTTCTGTAAAGAATGATTCACACGGTGTACAGTACCAACCTTCGTACTCACCTTTATAAATATCTCCTTGCGCTTCTAATTTTGCAAAGATTGCTTGGACAATATCCTTATGACGTGGTTCCGTTGTCCGGATAAAATCATCATATTGCACATCAAGTTTTTGCCATAATTCTTTAATTCCCCCAACAATTGTATCAACAAATTCTTGTGGTGTGACACCTGCTGCTTGTGCCCGTTCTTGAATTTTTTGTCCATGCTCATCTGTTCCTGTTAAATAGCGAACATCAAATCCTTGTAGTCGTTTAAAGCGTGCCATCGCATCGCCAGCAACAGTTGTGTACGCATGACCAATGTGTAATTTATCACTTGGATAATAAATTGGTGTTGTAATGTAAAATGGTGTTTTTTTCGTCATTTTTTGCACTCCTTATTATATATATAGATTTCGTCATGACTGACAGGCATCAGAGCTCGCTTTTGAGACATCAACAGCGCAAAAATTTGCCTTTTGCTCAATTAATAATTGGGTGATTTCCGCATTGCCAACTACTAGTGCTAACTGCAATGGTGATTGTCCATACGGGTTTTTGATTGCGAGGCTATGCCCACTGGCAATATACACTTTCACGGCCTCAATATCCTGATTTAGAATTGCTGTAAAAATTGCTTCCATTTATTTCACCTGCCTTCAAAAAAAACGCCCCAAGATAAAAAACTTATCTAAGGACGTAAAATTACGCGGTACCACCTTAGTTCAACAGTGATCCTGTTGCCCTTTCACCATTAACGCTGGTCAACGACTTTTGCTTGTTTCTCACTCACAAAAGCAACTCTGGAGCCATCTTCACTTCTTTTTTTACGTTCAGTTTTCACCATCCACTGACTCTCTAGGCGTAATCCAGAAGCTACTCTTTCCTTCTTTGTCTTTTTTTGACTTATCTTTTCATAATTACTACTTGCATTGTATCATCAGTTTCTCAAAACGACAATATCTAAATCCAAAAATAAAAGCTGCTTAACGCAGCTTTTATTTTTGAACTGATTTTTTTATTAGCTTTGCTCCTGTATCCCGCTAGTTTCCTAGTGAACCAATCACAAAGCTCTCTCTATTATAACGAGCTTAAGCAATTGTTGCAACCTTTAAACCCAGTCCTTTGCTAATTCTTACTCTTTCAGTTCAAATCCAGCATTTTTTAATTGAGCCACAAATTTGGGATTCACATTTTTGCTATAGAAACTTGCTGTCTTTTCAACCCATCCTGCTGTTGATTTTTGACCAGCACGATTCGCATTATAGGCTAAGATTTCAGTATCAAAATCTTGCACGGCTTTTACAAGTGACGTTTCATCATAGGTTTCAAAAAAGACTGTTGCTTCTTGTGGTAAGCGCGGTTTTGGTGTCACAAGCGTATTTGGATCCGCGTATCCCATTACTAAGCCAACAAGTGGCAGCACGTGCTGTGGTAGCCCGAGTTCTTGGCGAATTTCATCAATATGACCGCGAATGGCACCAATTGTCACCGTTGATAACCCTAGACTTTCAGCAGCAATCATCATATTTTGTAATGCTAAGCCCCCATCAAAAAACCCTGTGACAAGTGCATCTAAATTATCTGGTTGTACGTCAATTCCGTGTGCTTGCCCAGCTAGGTCAATTCGGTGATAGTCTAAACAAATCACAAAAAAGACTGGTGCTTGGCCAATGTAGGGTTGTCCCCAAGCCCATTCCATCATTTTCGCTTTGCGTTGCTCATCTTGAATCACGACTAAACTTGTTTGCTGACCATTGATACTATTTGGTGCTAAACGATAGGCTTCAATCACCGCTTGTAATCTTTCGGCTTCAACTGGCGTTGGCAGATAGTGTCGTACTGAATGACGGTTGGAAATTGTTTCTAATACATGATTCATGGCTAGATGCTCCTTTTTCTTTGCATAATTTTCTCAATTGTAACACAATTCATTTCTCGATTCGAAAAAATTACTCTTAAAAATGTTGCTCCCCCTGAACACAACCCATATTTATAATCGTAATTGCAAAAGGGAAGTCCATACTCTGGACTTCCCATTACTTAGACGAATGAATAATTACTCGTGCATTTTTTGATTTTAGTATCAAAAAAGCACGGCTCCATTCAGAGCCGTGCTTGTGTCCCACTTTATAGTTGGTGATATTCAGAATAAATAATTTTTTTAGGGACTTGACGATCAACAGCCGCTTGCTTAATAGCATCTTTTGTCATCATTCCTTGGTCAATGTAATGCTCAACATGCTGCGAAACATTGTATGCTTCCCACCAAATATCAGCTTGAGCACCGCTACCGGCTTCAACGATAATCACCATCTCACCTTTTAAGCCGTCACATTCCTCAAGCACTTCACTAATTGATCCACGCAAGAATTCTTCAAATTTTTTGGTTAATTCTCGAGCTAAAACAATACGTCGATCACCAAATCCATCTAGCATGAGTTGGAGCGTTTCCTTGATTCGGTGTGGTGATTCATAAAAAACAAGTGTCGTTGCAAGTGGTTCTAATTGTGCTAACTGCTTTTTCTTTTCACTTTTTTTATGGGCTAAAAAACCATAAAAATAAAATGGTTGTGGTGTTAATCCAGAAGCAATTAATGCCGTCAGTGCTGCATTTGCACCTGGCAGTGGTACAACTGGCAAGTTATGAGCTAAAACCGCCTCAACTAGTTGGACACCTGGATCAGAAATACATGGCATACCGGCATCCGAAACAAGTGCAATATTCTTTCCTTGTTGGAGCTGATTAATAACCCATTCGCGTTTTTGCCATTCATTGTGTTCGTGTAGACTCACTAGCGGTGTTGCAATTTCGAAGTGATTACATAACTTCTTTGTAACACGTGTATCTTCAGCGGCAATATAATCAACAGTTTGGAGTGTTTTTATCGCACGGAAGGTCATATCTTCTAAATTTCCAATTGGCGTTGGGACTAGATATAATGTTGGTTTCGCATCGATAAAGCTCTTTTGACGTTGCATGTGAAAACCACCTTTCTTCAATCAATTCGTATTGTCATTATAACACAGTTTTTTTATTTTCGCACCGCTATCCCTGTCTGTTTTTTGCCCTAAACAAGCATTTCTCTTTACTTTATTGGGGGCTTTGCCTATACTTAAATTATATTATATCATCGAAAAACGGAGGAATTATCTATGTGCAATTCAAACTGCTGTAGCAATGAAGAAATCGTATATTATCAAGAAGCACGCGTTGGGCGTTTAGCACCACAATTTGAAATGGAAGCAATCTTAGCCGATGGTTCAACTGGTGTTGTCTCATTAGCCGAAAATATGGAAGCTGGAAAATGGACAGTTTTATACTTCTATCCCCTCGACTTCACTTTTGTTTGTCCAACAGAAATCAAAGCTTTAAGTGCTCAACAAGCAAAATTTGAAGAATTAAATGCTGCTGTCATTGCCGTTTCAACTGACTCAACATTCTCACACGCGGCTTGGCGTAATCATCCATCATTAGGAACGATTCACCATCCAATGGCGGCTGATTTAAATCATGAAGTTTCCGAAGCATATGGTGTTTTAATTCCAGAAGAAGGAATCGCATTACGTGGTCTTTTCATCATCAACCCGGAAGGAGTACTCCTTCACTCAACAATCAACAGCAATGACGTTGGTCGTAACGTTGAAGAAGTTATCCGGACATTAGAAGCGTTCCAAGCTGTCTCTGAAGGAAAAGTTGTTCCTTGTGGTTGGCACCCTGGTGAGGCTTTACTTACAATAAAATAAACAAAAAACCAGCATGAGCTGGTTTTTTTTCGCCCAAAATAAAAACGACTATCATTCGACAGTCGCTTCTACAGGTACGGTAAAGTGCTATTGAGAATACAGAAAAGCAAAGGTACAAATTCTCTTCTGTTGGCTCTTGTGATTAAAATCTTTACAATCACATCTTAATTTTAGCATAAATCTAACCGTTTTCGAAAGAATATTTCTTTTTTTTTCGTAAAACAGGTTTTTTTTTATTATTTTAGTGCAAATTTGGCGATAATTTTCGTAAAATCAAGTTCACTTGTCTGTGCAACCACATAGTCTGCACCCGCTGCTTGCATGACTGCCGGGGTCCCAACTCCAACGGCAAACATGTTTGCTGCTTTAATAGCCTCAATCCCTGCTTCAGCATCCTCAACCCCAATACACGCTTGTGGGTCAACACCAAGTGCCTTTGCCGCCCGGAGGAAGATTTCTGGATTTGGTTTTCCAGCTTGTAAATCGTCAGGATTGACAATATATTCAAAATAATCAGTCAAGCCTAGGGCTTGTAAAATCATCGGTGCGTTTTTACTAGCTGAAGCTAAGGCAATACGAATGTGCTGTGCTTGCAGCGTTTGCAAGAGTCGTTCGATACCAGGATAAATATCCGCTGGACTCATATCGACTAATAAAGAGACATAGTCCGCATTTTTCGCCTCTGCTAATGCTTGCTTTTGCTCTGTTGAATATTCATCTGTTTTCCCCCCAAGCGCTAAGATCCGTTCAAGGCTTTCCATCCGGCTAATCCCTTTTAACGTTTCATTGAATTCTTTATCAAAAGGAATTGCAAGCTGCTCTCCTAGTCGCTTCCAAGCTAAATAATGATATTCTGCCGTATCGGTAATGACACCATCCAAATCAAAAATAAATGCTGCTACTTTTGTCATATTTCTCTACCTCTTTTCTCATCTCGTCCTTATTTTTACAAATTCACACGTAACTTGCAAGCACTTTCAAACCGTTACCGCTAACAGTTTATCCTCTCCGCAAAAAAAAAGCCATCTCTCGCGAGATGGCTAAATTGTTACCAACTAGTATTCGTAAATTCATTAACAATAATTTCTGTCGACTCACTTGGTAAGTATTTTAATTCGACAGTATCCCCAACTTTTGTCAGCGGTGCATACGCACTTGTTTGTGGACTGATGATAAATAACGTTTTATTATCGGCAACTTTCACATATGTCAAACTTTCGCCATCAACAATAACAGTTTCAATACGCTCAACAACTGCTGTTGTTGTCGTTAATCCTTCCGTTGGTGCCGTAATTTGATTATCTTGTGATAATTGTCGTACATAATCTTTTTGAGCTTCACTAATGCTTGTACCTACACCAACATTATTGTAATTTTCCACGCTCACATACGCATAACGTTTAACGAGTCCTTCATTATCTTTCAACGTCATGAAGTACGTTGCTTTCCCTTGGACGTTAACAAGAATTGGGAAGGTTGCTCGGTAGCCTAAATCTTGTACTAAACCTTCAGCAGAGCGCATTGCTGTAATTTCAGTTGCTCCTGAAACTTTATAGAACGTTGCTTCTTTTGTTCGTGTATTGACTAACATGAAACCAACTGTTGATTCATCACGTCCTGCCGATGTTAAACCAGTATAGAAGTAGTTTTGACCATCTATAAACATGTATGATCCACCTTCTGTTACTTGTAGCATTTCACGACGACCAAATAACGTATTGATAAAGCCGTTTTTATACAGACCCCAATCATTAATTTGTTTATACATCATTTCACGTGGATAAATCCGATTTGCCCATTCTGGTGCATCTTCCGGTGCATAGGCATTGATTTCTCCAGTTTGGGCATCAACAATGAGCACACGACTTACATTGTCACCACCAAAATAAGCAACATCTTTTTGATATTCACTTACAACCCAGTATGGACGACCTTCATCATCAATTTCAAATGAGTAATCAGTTAAACCGTATTGCATAAAGCCACCTAAATAGACGTGACGTTGCAAGTTATTGAGTAAAAAAGCACCCTTTGAATATTTAATTTTGACAGGTTCATTAGCTACTGTTTGGACTAATTGGACATCATTTGGATCAGTCGCAGATACAATAATGTACCCTGGTGCTCCTTCCATATTTTGGAACCATTTAAAGAAATCAATTGGTTCTAATGGTGCAACCCATGCGAGTTCGCCAGCATAATCGATTAAATAATATTCACCGATTGTAAACTGGCTTCCAAGCCCTAAGTCGGTTCCTAATACTTTATCTCCTAATTTTTCAGCTAATGCTTGATCGACAACTGGTAACTGAGTCACAGCTACATCGGCTACATTTTCTGAGTAGTCTTTTTCTTGGACTTCACCGATTAAGTTCCGATACCCTTCTGCTTGAAAAATTGGTGACGCATAAATTTGCCCAGCAATTGGTAGAAGTAAGAGCGCCAATACCGCAATTTTCAGTTTCATTGATTTACTGAAACGCCAGACTAAACCAATGATTAAGAAAATCCCAATCCACAAGGTAAAACCAAAGCTTGGATCAAGTGGTGGCATCAAAATAAAGAAAGTAAACCCAGCTGCAATAATTAAGAAAATAATAATTGAGACAATTGAAATGCGTTTGAAATTACTAAGTACTGCTTGGGCATTAATTGGTTGCCCGTCCGGACCGTATACATTCATAGCTGTTCTCCTTTAGCAAAACGTCATTAAAACGTTGAAATTATTACTAAATATAACACGTTTCCAGCTCATTGCCTAGTCATTTTGTTGTGTCACACGATTAAAGTAGCTTAAAACTTCCGGGGTGTAACTTCCATCCATTTCATGAACGATAAAAGGTGGTAAGATCCGTAAGCCCGGGCGGCCATTTTTTCGTCCTTCAATCAATAACATATGTGCTTCCCGACCAACTTTCGGATAAATGAGTTGCATCCGCTTTGGCTCTAATTTGTATTTTTTAAAAGTTTCAATAATATCAATGAGACGATCTGGGCGATGGACCATTGCGAAATAGCCATTATTATTGAGTAAGTAGGCAGCATTTCCCACGATATCATCGAGAGTTGCCAAAACTTCATGTCGAGCAATGGTTAAATACTCAGTTTTATTGATATTGCTTGATGGTTCATATTTGAAAAATGGGGGATTTGACACGACAACATCTACCGCACCCGTTTCAAAATGGGTTGGGATTTGCTTTAAATCATCATGAATCACACGAATTTGGTCCTCAAGCGCGTTGATACTTACCGTTCGAATTGCCATATCTGCTACTTCAGGCTGGATTTCAACACCAACAATTTTCGCATCTGTCCGCTTTGTTAATAATAATGGAATTGGCGCATTTCCGGTCCCAAAATCAACGATTGTTTCAATTCCCTTAACCAGGCTAACAAAATTAGCAAGTAGCACTGAATCTAATGAAAAGTTGAGCATATCTGTCCGTTGAATGATGTAATTTTCCTCAAAACCAAGCAGTTCGTTCAGCACCTCATTATCTTTCAATAACCCATCGGCGCGTAATTTTTGTTCTAAATCCATCCGTATTTCAACTCCTAGTCTAAAATTGCTTTAAATTCTCTAGCCAAGTCGCGATCATCCTTTTTTGAACGCCGAATTGGCTTTACTAGCTTCACTTCTTCAAATGAAAAAGCTTCCACACGATTGACTTCATTTTTGCGCTCAAAAATATCAACTTGAACAAGTTCATTTAAAATATTTAAGCCAACAACACGACCATCACCTTCAGGAGTATGGACAATACTGCCAACATCTGGTAGTTTTTCTAAAATTTCTTCATAGAGATCATTTTCATATTTTAAACAGCATAACAACCGACCGCATGCGCCTGAAATTTTCGTTGGATTCAATGAAAAATTTTGATTTTTCGCCATTCGAATCGTCACCGTATCAAAATCACTCAAAAATGTTGCACAACACAGCGAGTACCCACATGGACCTAAACCACCAATAATTTTCGCTTCGTCACGAACACCGACTTGGCGTAATTCAATTCGTGTTCGAAATTGTGCTGCTAAATCTTTTACTAACTCACGGAAATCTACACGACCATCAGCTGTGAAAAAGAAAATCAACCGTTCCCGTTCAAATGTATATTCTGCTTCAAGTAAATTCATTTCTAACTGGTTTTTTTTCACAAGCTTTTGGCAAATTGGCAAAGCCTCTTTCGCATCTTCTTGATTTTTTTGATATTGAATAACATCTTTCTCAGTTGCTTTGCGTAAAACAGCACGCAATGGTAAAACCACATCATTTTCTGTAACTTGTCGATTTGCAATTACGACATATCCTAATTCAAGACCCCGAGCAGTTTCGACAATCACCGGTGTTTCTAAATCAAATTGTTCCTTTTTCGGACTAAAAAAATATATTTTTCCGACTGGCTTAAAGCGGACACCCACTACCTCAATCATTTATGCTTCACTCCCATTCATCAATGCAATATGGTAGCTCGTTAAAGCTAACGTCACTAACGCATTTGCACGTAAATTCTTCTCTAGTTTTACTAATTGTTGTAAGCGTTGTTGACACGCTTGACGATCTAACTGTGTTTGGATTTTTTCACTTATTGTCACTATTGGTTGTTGCCGTTGGTGAAAAGCATGTTCATAAACAGCGACCAACAACGCAATAATTTCTAGCGCTGATTGCCGTTTTTGACACCATTTCTCAATTGTAATTTGTGCGATAACCGGTGCTTGTTTTTGTACTTCAAGTTGCTCAAGATACAGCTCGAGATCTTTAATCATTTTTCGAAATTCTTCATCACCTACAAGTTGATATAAGCGCTCATAATCAGCAGTTAAGACATTCGCATAAAATGCGCGTTGCTCATCTAAGCCTTGATGAACCATTTCCGTTAACCGTTGTTGTTGATTTGGTGGTAACAACTGAAGGATTTGCACACGCGAAAGAATTGTTGGTAAGACTTTCGTTGGATTAGAAACGAGCAAAAATGCTGTCTGCTTTCCTGTTGGTTCTTCCAAAAACTTCAAGAGACTATTTGCCGCTTGAATTGTCATTGTTTCGGCAGCAACAAGGATATAAAATTGTTCATCTGTTTCAAAACTTGTTTGTGATAAATCATGTTGCAACTGTTGAATTTGGTCTTTTTTAATTGAAGCACCATCCGCTTCAATCGTAATAACATCTGGATGATTCCCACTCATAATCCGTTGACACGTTGAACACATGCCACATGGTCGTGCCCCTGGCGTTCGACAGAGTTTTGCTTGAATGACTGTTCGTGCTAATTCTAACTGAATAGCAAGTGGCTGACCATGAAACAATAACGCATGTGCAAGGCGCTCTTTGGCTAAACTATTCTGTAAGATACGTGTCGCAATCGGTTGTGTCTGTTGCCATTTATTCCACATTTTCGACAACCTTGCTGACAGCTTGAATCGTCTCAGTAATAACCGTAGTTAAGTGCTGATTTGCATCAACAATGATGAAGCGATCTGCAAACCGCTGTGCCAAATCATGGTATCCTTCATAGACAGCCTGATGGAAGGCTACATTTTCTTGATCCAGACGATTAATTTCCCCAGCATCTCGATTGGCAAAAACCCGCGCTAAACCAACTTCTGGTGTGACATCCAATAAAATTGTCGCTTCCGGCCAGCACGCACCGATGGCGTATTGATTTAATTCATAAACAGCGTCAAACCCTAAATCACGTGCATATGCTTGATAGACAAGTGAACTGTCGACAAAGCGATCACACAACACAATTTTCCCAGCTGCTAAATTCGGAATCACCAGTTCAGCTAAGTGTTGTGCTCGTGCCGCCGCATACAATAGCACTTCCGTCTTTGCTGCCATTGCTGTATTTTCAACATCTAAAATTACTTCGCGGATTTGTTCGGCAATCGGCGTTCCCCCTGGTTCGCGTGTGACTACAACGTCAAATCCTTTGGCTTCGAGATCGGCTTTGACCGCCTGAATCACCGTTGATTTCCCCGCTCCTTCACCACCTTCAAAGGTAATAAATTTTCCACTCTCTATCATCATTATGCTCCTCAACATTCAAATATCTTTTATTATACCACTTTCTTGTGAGTCGTGATAGCAATGCAACTAAAAAAATCAGCTGTCATTCCAGCTGATTTTCTGCTATTAAATAGCAACATCTTCATATTGTGCTTGTACTTTTTTCCGGTGTTGGACTAACACTGTTGTCATAATGGTTAAGACACCAACTCGCCCCATATACATCATTAAAATGATAACGAGCTTTCCAACATAATCAAGTTCTGCTGTTAGATTCATTGATAACCCTACAGTCCCCAATGCACTTGTCGCTTCAAACAAGAGTTCTTGGAAACCAAGATTCGGCTCCACAATCAAGAGTAGTAAATAACCACCAGCTAACATCGTGAGATATACCATTGCTGTCGCAATTGCAATTCGCACCCGTTCCATTGGAATCGCACGTTGTAACAATTTAATCTGCGTATCACCAAAAATAAACGCCCGAACAGCGGCAAAAACCGCACTAATTGTTGTAATTTTCATTCCCCCTGCTGTTCCCGATGGCGCTCCACCAACAACCATCAAAATTATCAACATGAAAATAAAACTTCCCGAAATGTCTGCAATTGGCACAGTATTATAACCGGCCGTTGTCATCGCATTAATGTTTTGGAAACTCGAAATCAAAAAATCTTGGTAAAGCCCTTCTCCCTGACTAATACCCCCAAAGAACATCATCAACAATGTTGAGGTCGCAAGAAAGCCAAACATAATCCACAAAATAACCCGAGTTGTCAGTGTGATACTTTTTCGTTGGCCACGCAACACCGACATCACATCGGTTGCTACGATAAATCCAAGTGCTCCTAATATTGCAATCAGGTTGATAACTAAATTTAACGCTCCATGATTCACATATGACTCAAAATTATCTGGATACAGTGAAAATCCTGCTGTCGCAAAAGTCGAGACTGAGTGGAAAACCGCACTCCAAATCGGATTGGCTCGAGGATCATCTTGAAAAATAAAAAACAACAATATTGCACCAATAATTTGGACAATCAGGGCATAAATCCCAATATTCGCCACAAATTGGCGTAAATTAATGTCTTTTGGCAAAGCAAAAGATTGCCGAAGAACTTGGTGTTGATCGGTACTGATTGATCCTCTAATTGAGAGACTAATAAATGCACTAAATGTCATGTAGCCAATTCCCCCAAGGAAAATCAGCGTCATCAACACAAACTGTCCTAGAAACGTCATGTCCACTAGCGGAATTGGTGATAACCCCGTTGTGGAAATCCCCGAAACAGCAACGAAAAGTGCATCAATAAATGGCAATCCTTCTCCTGAAACCTGTGAGACTGGCAACATAAAGACAATCGTTCCAAACACAATATAAATTAAATACCCCACGAGAATTCGCCACGTTCGATTCATCTTTTTATCCCCTACTTTACTTTGTTCTATAATCACATTATTGATTAAATCAAAAAAAATCCTAAAAAGCTAGCACTTCCCTTGTTGTTTTAGGATTTTTTCTTGAAACATTAAGTGTTCTTCAAGTTAAGCATAAAAAAATAGCCCCAGCTTTTGGCACGTCAAAGCTGGCACTATTCTTCTTATCGTCGTTCGGTACTAGACAGCAACATCTTCGTATTGGATATCGACACGCTTGCGGTTTTGCACAAGAATCGTCGCCATTATTGTTAAGACACCAACACGTCCCATATACATCATCAGAGCAATCACGAGCTTTCCTAAGTCTCCGAGTTGACTCGTAATTCCCATTGATAACCCGGCTGTCCCTAAACCACTCACTGCTTCGAAGAGAAGCTCGCGGAAACCTAAATCACCCTCAACAAGTAATAATAAGAGATAGCCGACTAATAGCATTGTCATGTAAACTGTCGCTGTTGATAACGCTACTCGAACCCGTTCTTGAGGAATGACCCGTTTCAACATCGTCACTTGCTTATCACCAACAATAAAGGAACGAATTGCAGCAAAGACAGCACTAATCGTCGTAATTTTCATTCCCCCCGATGTTCCTGAAGGAGCACCACCGATTGTCATTAAAATCATCAAAATCAAGGCGAAACTTCCACTAATTTCGGCTAACGGAATTGTGTTAAATCCGGCTGAAGTAATTGCATTTACAACGTGGAAACTCGTAATCAAGAAATTGTGATATAGCCCTTCACCTTGATCAACACCACCAAAGAATAACATCAAACCAATTGCCCCGGAAATAAAAGTAGCCATTAAAATTAAGACTACTCGTGTCGTCAATGTAATCCGTTGGCGATGTCCGCGTAACACCGAGCCAACATCCGTTGCAACAATGAACCCGATTGATCCGAGTAAACAAATTGTACTTACAATTAAATTTAACGCCCCATTCATACTATAACTTTCTAATCCATTAGGATAAATCGAAAACCCAGCTGTCCCAAAACTTGAAACTGAATGGAAGATCGCACTCCAAACCGGATTTGCTCGAGGATCATCTTGAAAAACAAAGAACAGCAGAATCGCACCAATAATTTGCACAATGAGCGCATAGATTCCAATGTTTAAGACAAACTGGCCTAAATTAATATCATTTGGTAACGCGAAGGTTTTCCGCATGACTTTATGCTGACTAGTTGTCATCGTCCCCCGAATTGAGACACTAATAAAAGCTGTAAATGTCATATAACCAAGTCCACCAAAGAAGATTAACGTGAGCAACACGACTTGACCAATAATAGTCATATCGGTCACTGGTATTGGCGATAACCCCGTTCCTGAAATACCGGAAACGGCAATAAATAAAGCATCAACAACCGATAAACCCTCACCCGAAACTTGCGACATAGGTAACATAAACATGATTGTTCCAAATGCTATATAGAGTAAATATCCAACTAAAATTCGCCAGGTACTATTCATTTCTATCATCCTTTACTTTTTGACTGACTGGCAAGACACCATCATTGTTCTTTCCCTTATTTTATAGTCACTGCATCGCTTGGATTCACTAGCTTTAAACGGCAACATCCGCATCCGCATACGCTGAACTTTGCCGTTGACGACTGCGAACAAGAATCACGGCCGCTACCGTAAAGACCCCAACGCGTCCCATGTACATCAAGACAATCAACACAAACTTTGCAAGCGTTGTAAGGCTTGACGTAATTCCCGCCGACATTCCTGTTGTTCCCAGTGCACTTGCCGCCTCAAACATTAAGAAGAGAGGGTTGATATCTGGTTCGATAAAAAACAACAATAAAATTCCCGAAACAAGGCTAACAATATAAATCACAAAATTGGAAAATGCTTGTTGGACGCGGGTATCTGGAATTTTTCGCCCCATTAAATAGGTTTGTTTACTCCCGCGAGTAAATGAATGCACAGCGGCAAAAATTGCACTCACAGTTGTCACTTTAATCCCCCCAGCAGTCCCGGAAGGAGCGCCACCAATCGTTAAAATCATCATTAAGACCATGAGAAATCCAATCGAAACTTGTGATAAATTAATCGTTGAAAATCCTGACGTTGTCATCGCGTTCGTATTCTCAAACATAATCACCATGATTGTTTGCCACCAAGAATCCCCAATTGTATAATCACCAAAGAGATAAACAAGTGCCGTCGAAACAAATAAAATCCCAAAGGTCATAGTCAAAATGATTTTTGTCGTAAAGGTCAGCCTCTGGCGCTGACCACGGACAACAGATGCGACATCTGTGGCAACAATAAAACCTAATGAACCTAAAATTGCGACAATAATTGTAATCACATTGAACGCTGTATTTAAAACGTAGGTTTCAACACCATTCGGATAAATTGAAAAACCTGCTGTTGTGAAAATAGAAATAGAATGAAATAATGAACTGAAAATCGGATTCGCTCGCGGATCATCTTGAAAAACAAAGTACAGGGCAAATGCTCCAAGTAATTGCACGACTAATGCATAAATCCCAGTACTAAACACAAACTGTTTCACATTTAGTTCGCTCGGTAAGGCGAATGCCGACTTCAAAATCCCATGTTGTTGTGTACTCAATGTCCCATGAATTGTTAAAGCCAAAAATGCACCAAACGTCATATAACCAAGTCCACCAACAAAAAGCATCATCATTAGACCAACTTGGCCAATGAACGAAAATTCCGCTGCGGAAACAGGTGTTAATCCCGTCGTCGAAATTGCTGAAGCCGAGACAAATAACGCATCAATAAATGGAAGCCCAACCCCTGATTTGTGCGCAATTGGTAACATTAAAAAGAATGCTCCTCCAATCATGTACAACGCATAGCCCCATAAAATACGTGATAAATTTTTCATTTTTTCTCTAATCCTCTCTTAGACAACAGCTGCGCTTGCTGCCTGTACGCTTGCTTCTTCCGGGATAAAATACCAGACTCCATCAATCGTTGTATCTTCTCCAGCAATCTGGATTGCTTCAATTTTTGGAGCAATTAAAAACCACGGTGCGGCAAAGACAAGCTTCGTCAGTGGGACATTCGTTTCCACCATGTTCCCAATAGCCCCAAACACTGCTGGCAGTTTTGTTAAAACGACTTGCGGTTTCACAAGTTGTTTGATTGTTGCTGTAATTAGCTGTTGTTGTCGTTGCTGTCGCATCTGATCGCCATCACTTTTACGGTGGCGAGCATACGCTAATGCTTCTTCGCCATTTAACACCCGCTGCTCACCTTCAGTGAAACAGATTGCATCAGGATTATCTTGGCTATCTTGCTCACAAAACGTACCTTGAACCGTGACTGGCAACCCACCGAGAGCCTCAACAAAGGCTAATACACCTTCGAAGTTCGTTTTTAAATAATACTGCGTATCAATTGCTAAGAATTGATTCACTGTTTCAAGCGTGCATGCTGTTCCCCCGTAAGCATAGGCATGATTGATTTTATCTTGCTGGCCACCCTCGCAAGGGATTGTTGTATACGTATCTCGTGGAATCGAAACAAGTGCTGCTTGGCGCTGAACCGGCTTCATCCCCACAACAATGAGTGAATCAGTCCGACCATTTGTATCCGTACGGACTTCTGAAGTATCAACACCCATCACAACAACTTGAAAATTACGAGCATTCCAAACAAAAAGCCCAACTAGTAAACAAAACGCAATGACAAAAAATGGCTTCCATTTCAACCGTCTTTTTTTCTTGCTCCGCGCAGCAACCTGCCCCACTTTGCCTTTCGTTCTCTTCCGAAACAATTTGAAGCGACGTTTACGTTTTTGCGCTTGGCGTTTCAGTTGTGGCTCAGCAATTGTTGGCTGCTGTAAAGCATCGACAGCAGGCTGTGCTTGCTCATTTGCCGGTGGCACGACAATATCATATAAATGCAATTGTGATGGGTCTATTGGTTGCCCATTCTCATCAACATAAATAATTTTTTGACCACTCATTTGTACTGCTCCTCTTTTTCCCTATCATCAACTAAGACGTATCAATATTATACCTTTTATTAGGTAAAAATTCAGTCTTTTTTTGCAAAAAGGCTGCTTATTTTATTTCATTTTCATGTTTCGCCAAAGAATTGCCAAATTTATCTTGATATAACAAAAAAAGCAGCCAAAATTGGCTGCTTTTATATAAAGTTTATTACTTATTCATGGAGCGGGTGATGAGAATCGAACTCACGCTAAAAGCTTGGAAGGCTCTTGTTCTACCATTAAACTACACCCGCAAATGGTGGCTTTGGACGGAATCGAACCGCCGACACAGGGATTTTCAGTCCCTTGCTCTACCGACTGAGCTACAAAGCCATAAACATTGTTCTTCAGAACAATATTTAGTATAAAGCGTTTTCGCATTTTTGTCAAGAAAAATCTTAAAATAATCCCCAGTACCACCCAAGAAGAGCATCACCAACATAATAGCAACAGACCGCTGCTACTGCAATAAATGGGCCAAATGGTAAAATTGCTCCAGCTTTACGTCGCATGATAATTGCGCCAATTAAAGCGAAGACTGCCGCTAGAAACAGCGAAAGAATAGTCAGTTGCCACCCTAAAACATAACCAATAAGCGCGTAAAGTTTGACATCCCCACCACCGAGTGCATCCTGCTTATAATAGAGTCGTCCTAGCGTCCCAATTATATAGAGTAAACCGAAACCAACAAGTGCTCCAATGAGTGCCGATTGAAATGAAAAACCGTCAACAAAGTAACTCGCAACTACTAAGAGGACGCCAAAGAATAGCAAAATTTTATCCGGAATCAATTGTTCATACACATCCGTTACCGTAATTGTAAATAACAAGGCCGAAAAAATCCAAACAAAGACAATTTCACCCGTTAAAAAACCATGATACCCAAATACGAGGACTGGAATCACAAATAATATTCCCAGTGCAACCTCCGCTAACCAGTAAATCACCGGAATATGCGCCCCACAATGGCGGCACTTCGCTCGTACCTTCGGCTCTTTTGTTGTTTGGGTCTCAATTTTTTGACCTTGTAAATGTTTTTTGACATCTTTAATATCCAGCTTCAACAAAGTATTAAAGTCAATTTTTTTCTTGCTCATTGTTCTTCCCCCTACATTACACTGTACATTTCAAACATTGGTGTCATAATTGCAATAATGATAAAACCAATAATCGCTGCCATCACCAAAATCATAATCGGTTCAACTAGCGAGACGGTGACTTGCATTTGATGTTCGAGCTCTTCTTCATAGAAGTCTGCAGTTTTATCAAGAATTTCATCAATTGCACCAGTCTCTTCACCAATTTTCACCATTGATGCTAACATAGATGGAAAGGCTTCACTCGTTTTAACGGCTTCAGCTAAACTCTCGCCTCGTGCTACTGCTTCACGAATTGCAATAATTTTACGCTCAATCAAGACATTTTTAATCACGGTTGCCGTTAAATCAAGAGCTTGCATGATCGGAATACCACTTGCTGTTAAAATTGACATTGTTCGTGTAAAGCGAGCAACAATAATTTTTTGATTTAAGGCTTTAAAAATTGGCATTTTTAATTTAATATGGGCAAAAAACTCTTTTCCTTTTTCCGTTCGTCCGAAAATTGTCAGTAAAATCGTTCCTAACACACCTACAATTACTAAAATAACCGCATTTCCTAATAAGAAATCACTAATAGCAATTAATAATTGTGTTGTCCATGGAATGGCCACACCATTATCGGTAAAGATTGTTAAGAATGTTGGTAAAATATATGTTAATAAGAAAATAACAACACTCACAGCAACAATTGCTAAAATAACCGGATAAATCATCGTTGATTTAATTTTTTTATTGATTTTATTGTCTTTCACATACTGATTTGCCATTCGTAGCATCACCGTATCTAAATTCCCGGTCGTTTCCCCAACCTCAACCATGCTCACAAGTAGTGACGGAAAGACTTTTTCTTCTTTGGCCATCGCTTGTGAAAGTGACTCACCTTTACTAATTCGTTCTAAGAGCCGTAATGTCGCTTGGCGCATTGCTTTTTTCGGTAATTCTTCACCTAAAATTCCTAACGCTACGTTTAATGTGACTCCAGCATTTAACATTGTATAAAATTGCCGACAGAAGATAGCTACATCCTCTAGTTTGACACTATCTAACTTGCCAAGGGCAATATCTGGACTTTCAACAATTTTTTCAACGACTAGTGGGTAATATCCGTTTGCGGTAATCATTGTCATGACATCATGTTCTGTCGCTGCTTCAAAGATTCCATCAACTTTTTCCCCCGCGAGCGTTTTGGCCCGGTACTTAAATTTCGCCATTTTTTACTCTCTCCTTCTTTATGTCAGCACAATTGTTAATAATTCATCGACGGTCGTCTGTCCACTTAATACGAGTTGTCGGCATTCTTGCGCTAATGTTGTCATCCCGTTTTGCATTGCTAAGTGACGAAGCTGATCTGGTGTTGCTTGTGAAGCAACTGCTTGCCGTAAAGTTTCATCCAAAGCTAGGATTTCATAGACACCAATCCGGCCATAATAGCCAATATTGTTACAGCGTCCACATCCAGTCCCCGAATAAAGTTGGATTGTCTGTTCTGCTGGCAATTGTAAAATTTGTTTCTCTCTTGCTGTCGCTTCATGAGCAGTTAAACAATATGGGCAATTTTGGCGGACTAATCGTTGAGCAATAATGCCACTAATCGATGAAGTCAATAAATATGGGGCAATTCCCATATCCTGTAACCGAATAATCGTTGATGGTGCATCATTTGTATGGAGTGTACTTAGTACCAAGTGGCCAGTGATTGCCGCTCGAATGGCAATTTGTGCCGTCTCTTCATCACGAATCTCACCAATCATGACAACATCAGGATCTTGTCGTAAAATACTCCGCAATCCGCTCACAAATGTGACATTGGCTTTTGGATTCACGTTCACTTGGTTAATCCCTTCAACCATAAATTCAACAGGATCCTCAATCGTGACAATATTTGTTTGGTTATCATTCATCTCACTTAATAATGTGTAGAGTGTTGTTGATTTTCCAGAACCTGTTGGTCCTGTAACAAGAATAACTCCGTGCGGACTCGCCAATAACTGTGTTAATTTTGCTAAGTTTTGCGGACTTAAACCCAATTGAGACTTGTCCATTTTTAAATTATTTCGATTTAAAATCCGGATAACAATTTTTTCACCGTACACAACTGGTAATATCGAGACCCGTAAATCAATCTCTTGTTGATTTACCTTCGTAATAATACGCCCATCTTGTGGTGCTCGCTTTTCCGCAATATTTAAGTTGGCCATAATTTTAATTCGAGTTACTAATGCGGCCAAACTCTCTAATTGTAATTCATTCATTAATTGTAAAACGCCATCAATCCGATAACGGATACGAACCTTGGTTTCAAAAGGCTCGATATGAATATCCGATGCACGCATTTCGACAGCATTCTTAAATAAATAATCAATCATCTTCACAATTGGTGAATTTTTCACATCTTCAAAGCTTTCCGTATTAACCGGTGTAACTTGATTTTTTGTTAAACGATTTTCCTCTGCAAGCGCCTCTGCTGCTTGGAATACTTGTTCAGTTGAATAATGTACTTGAATATAACGTTGGATTAAGCTTTTGGGACTGATAAAGGTCTCAATTGCAAAACCGGTTGAAATTGCAAGGTCATCTAATGCATAAATATTCAGTGGATCTGCCATCGCCACTTGAATTTTATTGCCGTTAAAACCAAATGGAATCAAGCCATATTTTTGGCATAATTGCTCGGGAACTAGTTTTAAAACTTTCCGGTCAAAGTCCACATCACCCAATTCAACTGCCTGAATCCCTGTTTGTTGGACAATTGCATCAATAATCTCCTCTTCACTTAAAACTCCTAATTCAATTAACACTTCTCCCAGTTTCTTGCCTAATTTTTTTTGTTGTTCGAGTGCAGCTAGTAAATTATTTTCACTCAGTTTACCCGCATCAATCAATAAATCTCCTAGCCGCTTTTTTTGCTCAACTGCCATGTTTTTCCTCCTTTAATTTATTCCATTGCTTTATCGTAAAACCCAAACCATTGCTACTAAAATAAACGGTGTAAAGGCGATTGTCGTGGTTGGTGTGAGTCGTTTGTTCACCCATAAGTAACAACCATATAACCCACCTAATATACTCGCCAAAATGAGGACCTCAAAAAATGATTGCCACCCAACAATCAAACTACAACCCATTAAAAAGAAGCTATCGCCACTTGCGATGCTCTTTGTGAGTCTGCCGATGAGGGTGATGCCACCGCACAGCACTAGCGCAATTACGAGTTCGGGAAGCAATGCTTGTGGTACTGAGCTGACAATCGCCAGACTCGCACAAACAATCATAATTCCCGTTAAAAAATCATAAATGAATTGCGTTTTCCAATCATAGACGGCATTCATGAGTGCACAAATAATTGCCAGCATCACAAACCATTCTGATACATAACGCCACTCTGGATTAATAACTAGTACAATCGGCATGAGCACTCCACAAAACCACCACCAGTGCTGAATTTTGACTGGATTTACATCTCGGATTTGTATCCATTTATACATTTGCCAGCAGAGTCCACTCCCAGCGATTACAAAAATTCCATCGAGCCAAATCATATCTCTTTCCTTTAATCATAAAATAGCGAGTTTTTCACTCTTTTATATTATCATAATGAAATGTCAAATTAAATATAAGTATATTTAATTTCTCATCAAAAACAAAGGTTTTTAGTTTTTTTAAAAATAAAAAAAAGGTTGAAAATCACATTGCTGTGATATTTCAACCTTTTTTCGCTTTGTCTATACTGAACGTTTTAGTGATTTTAAATAAATCATCAGAATTGAAATGTCCGCTGGGTTCACTCCACTAATTCGACTTGCTTGTCCAATTGTCAACGGGCGAATCTCTCCTAGTTTTTGCCGAGCTTCATTTGCTAAGTTGGGTACTTGCGCATAGTCTAAATTCATCGGAATTCGTTTACTCTCTAGATCTTTGACGCGCTCAGCTTGCCGCATTGCTTTCGCAATATAACCTTCATACTTAATTTGGACTTCTACTTGTTCAATCACTTCTGCTGTTAAATGCGCAGGGATTGGCATCAACGGTGCCAAATGATGGTATTCAATTTCTGGTCGTTTCATCAATTCATACAAACTAATACCATCGCGAATTGCCGCTGTTGGAATTGTTTGTAGGTAGGCATTTGTTGCTGCTTTTGGTGTAATTCGTAGAGTTTGCAAACGTGCTAACTCCATTTCAATCATCATGACTTTCATCGCAAAATTTGCTTTTCGCTCTGAATCAATTAAACCAACACGGATTCCGTGTGGTCGTAAGCGTAAGTCAGCGTTATCATGACGTAATAACAGTCGATATTCTGCTCGTGATGTCAATAATCGGTAAGGTTCATCAGTTCCCTTTGTAACAAGATCATCAATCAATACCCCAATATACGCTTCATCTCGGCGTAACACGAGTTGCTCCTCACCTTTTACTTTCAACGCAGCATTAATACCCGCGATTAACCCTTGTCCAGCAGCTTCTTCATAGCCACTCGTACCATTCATTTGCCCTGCACTAAAGAGCCCACTAACTTTTTTCGTTTCCAAAGTCGGCCAAAGCTGTGTTGGAACAATGGCATCATATTCAATTGCATAAGCATATCGAATAATTTCACAGTTTTCAAGGCCCGGTAATGAGCGCAACATTTGCTCTTGAACATCATGAGGCATACTTGTAGAAAAGCCTTGCACATAAATTTCTGGTGTGTGTTTACTCTCAGGCTCCAAAAAGATTTGGTGTCGTTCCTTATCAGCAAAACGAACAAGTTTATCTTCAATTGAAGGACAGTAACGTGGACCTGCTCCTTCAACCATACCCGAATACATTGCTGATTCACCTAAATTATCGTTGATAATTTGGTGTGTTTCTGGTGCTGTATAAGTTAAATAACATGGTAATTGATCGTCTGGATTTTTGGCTTCACTCATTGGTGTATCAAATGAAAATGTTCGAGGTACATCATCACCTGGCTGAATTGTCGTTTTTGTATAATCAACACTCGTTGTCGCCACTCGTGCTGGTGTTCCTGTTTTTAAGCGGAATAAATCAAAGCCGAGTGCTTGTAAATTTCCTGATAAGCCCATACTTGCTCGTTGTCCACTCGGACCACCATCGGTAGCCGTATGTCCCACTAAAATTTGTGATTTTAAATATGTTCCCGTTGTTAAAATTACTGCTTTTGCCTCAACGATATCACCGGTTTCTAAGCGCACACCAGTTACTTGCTGTGCTTCATCAACTAGAATTTCTTCAACCATTGCCTCTAACACTGCTAAATTTTTTTGATTGAGAATTGTTTCTTGCATCGCTTGGGGATATTCTACTTTATCGGCTTGTGCACGCAATGACCAAACAGCTGGGCCTTTCGACAAGTTCAACATCTTCATTTGGATATTTGTTTTATCTGTATTACGTCCCATTTCACCACCTAGGGCATCAATTTCTCGCACAACAATCCCTTTTGCTGGCCCCCCGATTGATGGATTACACGGCATATGTGCAATCATTTCAATACTTCCTGTAATCATAAGGGTCTGTAGTCCCATTCGCGCTGGTGCTAGTGCTGCCTCACTCCCAGCATGACCACCACCAATGACAATCACATCATATTGCTTCATAATTATGCTCCTCTCTTTTCGCCTCACTTAAAATCTCACGTTATCTTTCACCTAACTGTTTTAGTTTAGCATGTTTTTCGCTTTTTGGTTATTTTTTAACGATTTCATCACTGATTCTAGCATCTTTTAAGCCAAAAAAACCTGATGTTTCCATCAGGTCTACGTGTCATCATTAAATTTTGCCACTTTTGTGCAAGTAATCATAAATCACACCTTCACGCACACCATGGTTAGAAATAAAAATGACCGGTGAATCAACAAATTTACTTAACATTCGGAATAATACCGCAGCTGCTTTAATCGTTTTTTGACGTTCAATTGTAAAACGTGGCACTTTAACAAAATCAACTTTGCGGGCAAATGTCGCAAACATGTAAATACGATAAACATCTCGTTGCGTTAGCATATGAATTTTTTTTGAGACATATTTTTGTTCATTTAAATGCCGAGAAATTTTCGCGCAATTTCGCGCACTTCCACCGATAAGTACTAATGGTAATTTCGTATCCAATGCATAATCAATTTCGGTACGCCAATTGAATAATTGGTGCTTTAGTAAATCGGCAGCATAATCTGGATCTTCGCTATCATGAAAATAACGTTCACTTAAATTGACGACACCGTACGGAAAGCTTTTCATCTTTTCAATTTTTTGATTTCGCATCAAACTAATTTCGGTACTTCCACCACCCATATCGACTAAAATAGCATCCTTTAAGCTCGGCTCTTCTTGGCGAATAGCTACTAATCCATAATAGGCTTCCATTTCCGAGGAAATAATTTCCACTTTAATCTGTGTTTTCTCATAAATGCGGTCTTGTATTTCTGATTGATTCATCGCGGCCCGCAAGGCTGCTGTCGCAACACAGAATGTCTCTATCACTTCATTTTTATCAATAACAAGCTTAAATTTTGCGAGTGCGTGGGCTAACGTATCGATCCCCGCTTTCGAAAGTACGTTTTCTTCAGTAATATATCGTAGTAACTGTGGATATTCTCGTAAATTTTCGAGTTTTTTGAGCCGATGTGTCTGCTCATCATACGCAAAAATAACACATCGTACTGAGTTTGATCCAATATCAATAACAGCATATTTCATCATGGTGTCCCCCTTTTTATTCAACTTGCGTTGATTATACCATGTGAGTGTTGGTATCTCATTCATTATTTTCCTAAACAGAATTTACTGAATAGCTCATCAATTAAATCGGTTTTCGCTTCTTCCCCTAAAATTTCACCTAGCGCTTGCCAGGCATCTTGGATATCAACCGTAATTAAATCAACTGGCATTTCTAAGGCAATCCCCTCCAGTGCTGCCTGGATACTTTGACTCGCTTGTTCAATTAACCCAATATGACGCACATTGGAAACAAAATTTTCTGTTGCTTCACTTGTAAAATCAGCTAAATCAAATAATTGTTGAATACGACCTTCTAGTTGATTTAAGCCCCAATCTTCTAAAGCTGATATTTTCACTAACTCATTTTCTGCTAGCTGAAGCTCAGTTAAATCAAGTTGATTCGTTAAATCCATTTTATTAATTAATACGAGTCGTGGTTTGTCAGCAGTCATCGTTACTAACTCCCGATCAACATCACTCAGTGGCTCGTTATTGTTTAAAACAATTAAGACAAGTTGGGCTTGTTCAATCATTTGTCGTGATTTTTCGACCCCTATTGCTTCAACTACATCTGCGGTTTCACGAATACCAGCCGTATCAACAAGATTCAACACGATATGCCCTAAACGTAATGTCCCTTCGACAGTATCTCTCGTCGTCCCAGCGATATCAGTAACAATTGCCCGTTCTTCTTGTAAAAGTCGGTTTAACAAACTCGATTTTCCTACGTTTGGCCGACCAACAATTGCGGTTGCAATTCCTTCACGAATAATTTTCCCGGTTTGAGCCTGGTGTAAGATTTTCTCTAGTTCAACTTGGACTTCCTCTAAACGTGGTTTTAAGATGTGATTTGACATCTCAATAGCATCATCATATTCTGGATAATCAATATTCACTTCAATATTTGCTAACGTTGTCAATACTTCCGAACGTAACGTTTGGATTAGTTGTGAGACTTTCCCATCGACACCACTTACTGCCATTTTTAGTGCATCTTCAGTTTTTGCATGAATCACATCCATTACTGCTTCAGCTTGCGCCAAATCAATCCGGCCATTCAAAAATGCACGTTTTGTAAATTCACCTGGCTGTGCTAATCGAGCACCTTGAGCAAGTAATAACCGTAAAATGCGTTGCGTGGCAATTTTCCCACCATGGCAATTAATTTCTACCATATCTTCCATCGTAAATGTTCGCGGTGCTTTAAAAACGCTGACTAATACTTCATCAATAATTGTTGCTGTTTTTGGATCTTTAATGTGACCATATTGAATTGTGTGACTATCAACCGTCGTTAAATCTTTACCTGTAAAGACTTCATTTGCCAGTGTGATTGCTTCTGGTCCGCTCAAGCGGACAATCGCAATTGCACTCTCGCCGATGGCTGTCGCGATTGCTGTAATTGTTTCTGTTAAATACATGTATTTCATCCTCTCCAATCGTTTTTTTTGCTATTTTATTGTATCATGCTTTGCCATTTTTGCATGCTTAGAAATTACTAACAAAAAAAACACCACTTGGTGCTTTTTTAGGCTTCTTTTTTAGACGTTGCATCAAAGCGTTCCCGTTTGGGACGTTGTTCGACATCATCACGTAATTCAATCACAATATAACGATTTGGCTCTTGACCGACACTAATCGTTTTAACAAAATTATCCTGTGCTAAAGCGGTATGAATAACTTTTCGTTCAAAAGCATTCATCGGTGGTAACGTCATTGGTTGTTGCTCTTTATGAGCTTTTCTTGCCATAATCATCGCTTGGCGTTGCATTTTTTCAATCATTTGTTCGCGATAATTTGCCACATTAAGCTCAACATAAAATTTAAAATATTTCCCCAAATGTTGTTTGAGTGCCTGTTGGAACACAAATTGTAAGGCTTGTAACGTCTCACCATCACGGCCAATTAATAATCCATTTTTATCAGTATCAATTTGAATTGCCATATTACGCCGTTGCGTTGTAATTGTGAGACTTTCAATGGTAATCCCCATTTGGGTAATGACTGAACGTACATAATCTGTAAACTGCTCTTCAATCATTGCTACTGTGAGATATTCAATTAATGCATCTCGTGAGCCAATCCCAAATACCCCTTTTTTCCCCTCATCAATTACTTCGGTAAAAACTAATTTCCCTTGTGCTCGTTCCTGTGCCTGTACCTTTGCCAGCTCAACGTTTTTATCACTAATTTTTTCAAAAACAAACATGTTGATCCCCCTCTTGTTGTTTTATATTGATTATACAAACTCTCCCAATAAAAGTCAAAAAGCACTCAGTTGAGTGCTTTGTAACTTTTTTATTGATAATTACTTACGTAAAACAAACTTGAAGATTAATTGACGAACAAGCATGAATAAGTTTCCGGTAAATAAGTACAATGATAATGCCGATGGTAAGTTCAACATTACGAATAAGAACATAACAGGCATTAAATACATTGATAACGCCATCGGATTGTTTTTCGGTGAACGTTGATCTTTTGGCATCATTAATAATGTCGATGCTAACATTAATACCGTTGCTACGATTGGTAAAATGTAGTATGGATCAGGATTTCCTAATTCAAGATAGTAGAATGTTCCTGTTTTTAACACCGGCGTACGAATAATTGCTTGGTAGAATGCCATTAAAATTGGCATTTGGACTAATAACATCACGATTGATGATAAACATCCACCTAGTGGGTTCACCCCATGTTGTTGCATAACTTGCATTAATTCATATTGTTGCTTTTGTTGTGCTTGTGGATCCGTTGATTCTTTGTATTTCTCTTGAATTTCTTTAATTAACGGTTGCACTTTTTGCATACCTTGTTGACTTTTTTGTGTCCAAATGTCTAAAGGTACTAATACGATACGAATAATAATAGTCGCAATAATTACTCCCCATCCGTAATTTCCAGTGAAATCACCTAAGAATACGATGAAGTTTGATAATGGTAGGACGATATAGTCCCATAATGACTCTGCTTGGTACCCAGGTACAATTTCAGCAGTCGAACATGCTGTTAAAAACAAGGCCATAACGGCAACAGTTCCTAAAAGCTGCCATGCTTTACGTTTTGACATTTTTTTATCCTCCTAAATGATAAACTCTATACCTTAATTTTTTATCTATCACTCTTTATTGTAGTTTTTTTTAACAGTTTTTCCAAGTTAATTTTAACATCTTGGTAAGAAAATTCATTTGCAGCCCCTTTTGCCAAAAATAAATAGTAATAACCAGGTTGTAATTGTTGATAATTGGGTTGCAAAACTGCTTTAATATAGCGGCGCATTTGATTACGTGCATGAGCTTTTCCGATTTTCTTCCCGACTAAGAAAGCAAAATAGTTTTTCCCATCTGGAGTTGGAAGCCGATAAATCAAAAAATAACGATTTCCAATTCGTTCACCTTTTTGCATCACATGTTGAATAACTTCGTTTCTTTGGATCATGTACTGCTTTTTCATCTGCTTTACCACCATTCTTTTGTTCTAAGTTTCCGGTTTTTTCCTCTAAAATGAAGAAAAAGACCACTGGTTGAGTGGTCTTAAGCTGATAATACTTTACGTCCTTTATTACGACGAGCTTTTAATACTCGACGTCCTGCCGCTGTTGCCATACGAGCACGGAAACCATGCTTTTTGCTGCGTTTACGACTATTTGGTTGGAATGTACGTTTCATATGTGACACCTCCTAGGGTTGTTCTTTTTCTTGACACTACACTCTAGATATTATAACAGACTCGTTTTTTTTTGCAATCAATTTTTGGACTATCGCCAGAAAATATGTACTTTATTAATAAAATTGCAATGTTTCCGAGTTATTTTTAACGACTAGTTCGTGTTTTTAAATCTGTGGAAAACTAAAAAAGAGATTTTCACATAAAAAAGCCATGTTTTCCCCAGTTTTTTTGATTTTACAGTGTATTTGGAAAACTTTTAAAAATTACTTGTGGAAAATGTGGAAAAAGAAAAAGGTTCGTGTTATTATGGGAAAGAACGCCTGTCGATAAGCAAAAGTTTTCCCAAACAAGTTCTGGCAGCATTTATGTTTTCCACAAAAGTTTTCCACTATGTGTATAACTCAATTCTACATGTAGTTTTCACCTTTGCGGAAAATGTGCATAAGTAACGATAACCTTGATTAATCCTGGTTTCATGCTGTGGAAAAGGTTGTAGATTACTTTTTTATTTTTACTGTTATTTTATTTAAAGGAGGATTTTGAAATTATGGCTCAATCAGAATTAGCACAAAATATCTGGTTACAAGCACTTGATTACATTCAAGCCAACGAGAAAATTTCAAAAACAAGTTTTGATAATTGGTTTAGTCAAACGAAAGCTATCTCACTGAATCAAGATGAAATTATCATTGAAACATATGATACTTTTGTAAGTGACTGGCTGAAAAATAAATTCTCAGAAATTATTCAAGAAGCACTTGTTCATGTTTTAGGAGCACCAATTCATATGCGTTTTATCGCAAAAGAAAAAGAAGTTCCGGTCCAAAAACCAATTGAAACGCCAACAAACACACCAACTGTCAAAAAGACGATGAAAACAATTGTTCCATTAGAGCAGCCACGTGAGCGTTCAATTGCCGAAAAGACGATGAAAGCTGATCAACATCAGTTTTTACAGCCAACACTCCTCACAGAAAGTGATTTTGAATCAAATCTCAATTATCACTATACCTTTGAAAACTTTGTTGTTGGTGGCGGAAATCGCCTTGCTTATAATATTGCTTTAGCCGTCTCAGAGGATCCCGGATCTCGTTATAACCCCTTATTCATTTATGGTGGTTCTGGTCTAGGAAAAACCCATTTAATGCAAGCAATTGGCAATCAAATTCACATTCAGGGTGATGATAAACGCATCCTCTATGTAACTTGCGAAGATTTCGTCAATGATTTTATTAATAATCTCTCAAAGAATAATATGACAAAATTCCGTAATAAATACCGTGATATTGATATCCTTCTTGTTGATGATATTCAATTTTTAGCGAAAAAAGAAGCAATGCAGGAAGAGTTTTTCCATACATTTAATCACCTGTATCAAAACGGAAAACAACTTGTTATCACTTGTGATACACAACCAAGTGAAATTTCAAAGTTAACTGATCGATTACGTACTCGTTTTGAGTGGGGAATCATGGTCGATATTACTGTTCCTGACCTAGAAACGCGAATGGCTATCTTGCAACGCAAGCTCAATGCTGATAATATGCTAGAAGACGTTCCTCGTAATGTTATTGAATATATTGCTTCACAATTTGATTCAAATATTCGTGAATTAGAGGGTGGTTTGAGTCGAGTAGTTGCTTATAGTACGATGTTTGGTAAGAATGATATCACGCTAGAGCTCGCAATCGAAGCACTAAAAGGTTTTTCGAAAAGCCAACAAGCCGTTATTTCAATCTATAAAATTCAAAAAGTGGTTGCTAGCTATTTTAATATTCAGGTCGATGATTTAAAATCAAAAAAACGTAAGCAACCGTTAGTAAAATATCGTCATATTGCTGTGTATCTCTGTAAATTACTGACAGATTCTTCACTCCAAAAAATCGGGAAAGAATTTGGCGGACGTGATCATACGACTGTTATGCATTCTGTGCAAACAATTGAAGCCGAGCTCAAAACTGAAGCTGATACGCAGCGTATGATTCAAGAAATACAAGAATTACTCTAAAAAACTTTTCCACAACCATTGTTGATAAAAACACTGGTTTTCCACGACATTTCCACATAGTTTTCTACAACGTTTATACAGTGGTATTCTTGTCTAAAAGTGGTTTTCCACATAATTATACCCCCCCTATTACTACTACTATTTAAAAAAAAAGATATAATTATCATTTCAGGAGGTTATCTAAAGTATGAAAATTTCGATTTCACGCCAACATTTTATTAAAGCTATTTCAACTGTTTCTAAAGCAATTACAAGTAAATCTGTTTTACCAGTATTAAGTGGTTTAAAAGTAGAAGTTGATGCGACACAAATGACATTAACAGGATCAAACGCTGAATTAACAATTGTTACGCATATTCCTTGTATTGAAAACGAACAAAAAATTATTGATGTTCAAGAACCAGGAATTGTTATTCTACCAGCAAAATATGTTTTAGAGATTGTGAAGAAAGTGCAAGATGAAATGATTCAACTTGAGAAAGTTGATAGTGGTTTAATTCGTCTAGCAACTGCTTCAAGTGAATTTCAATTAAATGATCTTGCTGTGGAAGAATATCCAGTGATTCAATTAATTACAGATCAACCTGACTTCCATATCTCATCAAATGTCTTAAAAACAATTATTCGCCAAACCCTCTTTTGTGCCTCAACGAGTGAAAGTCGACCAATTTTAACAGGTGTCCACTTCATTCTTGAAAAAAATGAGTTACTAGCTGTAGCAACAGATAGCTATCGTCTTGCCCAAAAGGTAGTACCATTACCAAAAGCAGTTGATTTCAGCAAAAATATTGTTATCCCTGCTAAAACATTAACAGAATTGATGAAAGTCCTTGAAGATGAAGAGAAAATTGTCACAATTTACTTTGGAGACAATAAAGTACTCTTTACTTGGGATGATATTTATCTACAATCACGATTACTCGAAGGCAGCTATCCACAAACAAATCGGTTAATTCCAACAGAATTTCACACTGAAGTGACCATTGATCATTCAGCATTATTCCAAGCGATTGATCGGGCATCATTGTTAGCTCGTGAAGCGAGTAATAATGTGGTTAACTTAAATATTTCTGCAAATAAAATTGAAGTTACGTCAAATTCACCAGAAGTTGGACAAGTACGAGAACGATTAACACCTGCGAATTTGTTAGGAGAGCCATTACGCATTACATTCAATGCACGATATGCGCTTGAAGCTTTACGTGCGTTAGATGGTGATGCTGTGACAATTTCATTTGTAGGTGAACTACGTCCATTTATCATTCGCAGTAAAAATGATGAAAAAGTCACACAGTTGATTTTACCTGTTCATACTTACTAGGATACCTAGCAAGAAAAAAGTCGTTATACGACTTTTTTTTGTGTAAAAAACAGTATTTTGTCGTCGTTTATGGTAAAATAAGGAAGTATGATGATTAATTTTTCATCATGAAAAATCAGTAGAAATAAGAGGAAGGTGCTTGCTATGTATTATGTTGAAATTGATGCCGAATATATCACATTACAACAGTTTTTAAAGGCTGCCGAGGTGATTTCTTCAGGGGGAATGGCAAAACATTATCTTGCAGAAACACCAGTAAAAGTGAATAATGCCATCGAAAATCGTCGCGGACGAAAATTATATCCAAATGATGTCATTGAGATTGAAGGGTATGAACCGTTCACGATTGTGCCTCAACAGTAATGCGTGTTCAAAGTCTCCAACTTCGTCAATTTCGTAATTACCAAAATCAGGCGGTAACATTGCACCCACAAATGAATATTTTTTTAGGTGCAAATGCTCAAGGGAAAACTAGCTTAATTGAATCGCTCTATGTTCTGGCATTTACGAAATCATATCGTTGTCAAAATTACCGCGAACTTATTCAATTTGAAGCCGATTTTGCTAAAATAACGGCACAAATTGAACTCGCTGAAAGACATGTAGAATTGACGACTATTTTGAGCAAAAAAGGGAAAAAACTCCAAATAAATGGTGTTGAACAACAAAGATTAAACGAATACATTGGTCAACTTGCCGTCATCAAATTCTCACCAGAAGATTTAGAGTTGGTGAAAGGACAACCAAGCATTCGTCGGAAATTTCTTGATATCGAACTTTCACAAGCATCACCAGCCTATTTTTTAGCACTGGCAAATTTTCAAAGACTGTTAAAACAACGCAATGAATATTTGAAACAGACGCAGCTAGACGAAATTTACCTTGATATTTTGGATGAAGCTTTAGCACAAGTAGCTGGGAAAATTTATTGGCAACGCTTTTGTTTTGTTAAAGAAATGAATGCAATCATTAGACCAATTCATGAACAATTGACTCAGAAACAAGAGCAAATTTTAATTCAATATCAAACAGATTTAGGAAATGAGTGTGCTGATTTTACAGAGGAACACTTTTTTTCACAAGCGTATAAAAAAGTGCTAAAAAAAAGCATAGCTCGTGATCGTAAACTCCAAAGCACGACAACAGGACCGCACAAAGATGATCTGCAGTTTTTTATTGCTACTCGGAATGTGAAACAATTTGGTTCTCAGGGACAACAACGAACAACTGTATTGTCTTTGAAATTAGCAGAAATTGAATGGTTTGCTCAAAAACGACAAGAATATCCAATTTTATTACTCGATGATGTCTTAAGTGAATTGGACGATCAACGAAAAGTACAATTATTAAATTTTATAAATGATAAAGTCCAAACTTTTATCACAACAACAGAAATGCATGAAATCCTGAGTGATTTAACGGGTGCATATACTGTTTTTGATGTGAAGGACGGAAAACTTTTTGAAGTAGGTGAAACAACGAATGACACAAAATTATGATGCTAGTAATATTCAGGTCTTAGAAGGTCTTGAAGCGGTGCGTAAGCGCCCGGGAATGTACATTGGTTCGACTTCAGGTCGTGGATTACACCACCTTGTATGGGAAATTGTTGATAATTCGATTGATGAGGCACTCGCAGGCTACTGTAGTGAAATTACAATTGAAATTCATCAAGATAACTCGATTTCAGTAACGGATAATGGCCGTGGAATTCCAGTCGATATTGTTGAAAAAACAGGACGACCAGCAGTAGAAACAATTTTAACGGTACTTCATGCCGGTGGAAAATTTGGAGGCGGGGGTTATAAAGTCTCTGGAGGTCTTCACGGTGTTGGTGCATCAGTTGTAAATGCCTTATCAACAAAACTTGAAGTAACTGTGCGTCGAAATGGAAATATTTATTTTGAGCGCTTCCATAAAGGACAACCAGAGGCTGACCTAGCAATTACTGGTTCAAGTGAGTCAACAGGAACAACTGTTCATTTTTGGCCCGATGGCTCAATTTTTACTGAAACAACCGTTTATGAGTATGATACGTTACGCAATCGAACACGCGAGTTAGCATTCTTAAACAAAGGTTTGAAAATTACGTTAACAGATTTACGGACTGAAAAAACTGAAACATTCTACTATGAAGGTGGAATTAAGGAATATGTTGCGTATTTAAACCGTTCGAAACAAGTAATCGATCCGGAAGTTGTGTATGTTGAAGGTGAAAAAAGTGATATTATCGTGGAAATTGCCCTCCAGTACAATGATGGATATGCGACAAATGTCTATTCATTTACAAATAACATCAATACACACGAAGGTGGAACACATGAAGATGGTTTCCGTCGCTCGTTAACGCGTGTTATTAATGGCTATGCACAAAAAAATAATTTACTCAAAAATAGTGATGATAACTTAACTGGTGATGATGTTCGTGAAGGATTAGTCAGCATTATTTCTATCAAACATCCAGCACCACAGTTTGAGGGACAAACAAAAACAAAATTAGGTAATAGTGAAGTACGAACAATTGTTGATCGTATTTTTGCTGAAAAATTTGAAACATTCTTGTTAGAAAATCCAGAAGCTGCACAGAAAATTATCGAAAAAGGAATTACAGCAGCGCGTGCTCGTGTTGCTGCGAAACGTGCACGTGAGTTAACACGACGCAAAAACGTCCTTGAAGTTTCGGCATTACCAGGAAAACTAGCGGATTGCTCTTCAAAAAATGCAGCAGCTAGCGAAATTTACATCGTCGAAGGGGATTCGGCCGGTGGTTCGGCAAAACTAGGACGAAATCGGGAATTCCAAGCGATTTTACCACTGCGTGGTAAAGTGTTAAATGTGGAAAAAGCCCGAATCGATAAAGTATTTGCCAACAATGAAATTCGGATGATGATTACTGCATTTGGGACAGGAATCGGAGAAGAGTTTGATTTAGAAAAATTACGCTATCATAAAATTGTCATCATGACCGATGCCGATGTTGATGGAGCACATATCCGGACATTATTGTTAACATTCTTGTATAAATTTATGCGTCCGTTAATTGAAAACGGCAATATCTATATTGCACAACCACCACTTTTCAAAGTTCAAGTTGGAAAACGCATTGAATATGTATATAGTGATGATGAATTACAACGTGTCTTAGAAACATTACCAAAAAATGTTCGCCCAAGCTTACAACGCTATAAAGGTCTTGGGGAAATGAACCCTGATCAATTATGGGAAACAACAATGGACCCAGAAGTCCGTACGTTATTACAGGTGACAATGGAAGATGCAATGGAAGCTGATATGGTCTTCAGCATGCTTATGGGTGACGATGTTGAACCACGTCGTGACTTTATCCAAACCAATGCCCAGTATGTGAAAAACTTAGATATTTAAGAGGAGGTTGCTTATGTCGGAAATTAATCATGGTCATATTAAACCAATTAATATCACACATGAAATGAAAAATTCATTCTTAGATTATGCGATGAGTGTTATTGTTTCGCGAGCATTACCCGATGTCCGTGATGGCTTAAAGCCAGTACACCGTCGAATTTTGTATGCGATGAATGATCTTGGCATTCATGCTGATAAATCATATAAAAAATCGGCGCGTATCGTCGGTGAAGTAATCGGGAAATATCACCCTCATGGTGATAGTGCGGTTTACGAGTCAATGGTACGTATGGCGCAAGATTTTAGTTATCGCTATATGCTTGTCAATGGTCACGGAAACTTTGGTTCTGTCGATGGTGATGGGGCAGCGGCAATGCGTTATACAGAAGCAAAAATGAGTAAAATTGCAATGGAATTACTTCGTGACATTAACAAGAACACGATTGACTTCCAAGACAACTATGATGGGGAAGAACAGGAGCCAGTTGTATTACCAGCTCGTTTTCCTAACTTACTCGTAAACGGAACAACGGGGATTGCTGTTGGTATGGCAACAAATATTCCCCCGCATAACTTACGGGAAACTATTGATGCAACCATTGCTTTAATGGATAATCCAGAACTTGATGTGAATGATTTAATGCATATTATGCCTGGTCCAGACTTTCCAACCGGTGCGTCAATTATTGGACGCAGTGGAATTCGTAAAGCCTATGAAACAGGCCGAGGTTCATTAAAAATTCGTGCTAAGGCGGAAATTATTCCTCAAAATAACGGAAAAGCAATTATTCACATTAGCGAGATTCCATTTCAACTGAATAAAGCAACGTTGATTGAACGAATTGCTGAACTTGTACGTGATAAAAAAATTGAAGGTATTACTGATCTTCGTGATGAATCAAATCGTGAAGGAATTCGTATTATTATTGAAACGAGTCGTGATGCTCAACCAGAAGTTGTACTGAATAATTTGTACAAACAAACATCATTACAAACATCATTTGGAATGAATATGCTCGCTCTTGTTGATGGTCAACCGAAAGTCTTAGGTTTAAAAGAAGCTTTAATCCATTATATTGCACATCAAAAAGTTGTAATTCGCCGTCGGACGCAATTTGAATTAGAAAAAGCGCAAAATCGTGCACATATTTTACAAGGACTTTTAATTGCCCTTGATAATATCGATGCTGTGATTGCGTTGATTCGTGGCTCAAAAACAACTGAAGAAGCGCAAATTGGGTTAATTGAACGTTTTGAACTCTCAGTGATTCAAGCAAAAGCAATTTTAGATATGCGTTTACAGCGTTTAACAGGCCTAGAACGCGATAAAATTGAAAATGAGTATCAAGACTTAAAAATCTTAATTACAGACCTTGAAGATATCTTAGCAAGCGAAATTCGTGTAATTGAAATCATTCGTGAAGAATTAACCGAAGTTCGTGATAAATTTGGTGATGAACGTCGAACAGAAATTGTGGAAGCAGATTTTACTGATATTGAAGATGAAGATTTAATTCCACAAGAAGATATTGTTATTACACTTACAAACAAAGGATACATTAAACGTTTACCAAGCTCGACATACCGTGCCCAAAATCGTGGTGGCCGTGGTGTGAAAGGGATGGGAACAGTCGATGAAGATTTCGTTGAACACTTAATTTCAATGAATACGCACGAGTTCTTACTCTTCTTTACAAATACAGGTCGTGTTTATCGTCTAAAAGGGTATCAAGTACCTGAATATGGTCGTGCAGCACGAGGATTACCGGTGGTAAACTTATTACCAATTGATAAAGATGAAATCATTAGTGCCGTTATTCCAATTAAGGATTTCAGTGAAGAAGGCTTTCTAATGTTTGCCACAGAACGTGGAGTCGGAAAACGAACAAACCTCAGCGAGTTTGAAAGTATTCGTGCGAATGGGAAGATTGCTATTAACTTACGAGAAGGTGATCAATTAATTTCGGTTCGCAAAACAAATGGAACAAATGAAGTGATTATGGCAGCAACGAGTGGAAAATTAATCCGCTTTAGTGAAGCCGATGTTCGTGAAATGGGACGAACAGCATCAGGTGTAATTACAATGCGAATTCCAGAAACAGAACAGATTGTCGGTATGGAAATTGTGACGGAAAACGAAGAAGTCCTCGTTGTGACTGAGCGTGGGTATGGAAAACGAACACCAATTAGTGAATACCGTCTACAATCACGTGGTGGAAAAGGTGTGATTACACTCAATGTAACAGATAAAAATGGTCGTCTTATTGGCTTAAAAGCGGTAAATGGTGATGATCATGACCTAATGATTATGACGAATGAGGGAATTATTATTCGTCTCCCAATTGATCAAGTTTCAAAAATTGGTCGAGCGACACAAGGTGTTCGTTTGATTCGTTTAGAAACAACGCAAGCTGTAGCAACAATTGCACTTGTGGATCGTGAAGAAGAAGAGGAAATGCTAGAACAAATCGATAACGAAAGCGAGCAGCTCACATTATTAGGCGAATAAAAAGAGGGAGCACTCCCTCTTTTTTTCTAATTTCAAGACGAATTAGGCAATGTATTGGAGCTGTTTTAGTAGCAATTCTCTTCTTCGGACAGCTCAGTATGTCAGTACAAGCCCAAGGACTATTTGATCATTTTTCAGCACAAGCTGTTTTAGTAATGGATGCCAAAACAGGAGAGTTTCTCTATGAAAAAAATGCAGAGGAGAAGCTCCCTGTTTATAGTGTTTCTAAATTGATGACGACTTACATTACACTACAAGCAATTGAGAGTGGGAAATTGACATGGGAACAATTGATTCCAATTGATGAAACACTAGCAGAGATTTCAGAAGTTTATGCCTTTACCAATGTGCCGTTAACAGCTGGAATGAGTTATACAGTACGTGATTTATTTCAAGCGATGCTCGTTCAATCAGCAAATGCAGCAACAATGGCATTAGCGCAAGCAATTGCTGGAAGTGAAAATAACTTTGTTCGAACAATGAATACCTATGCGGAAACATTACAATTACAACAAAGTAGTTTTGTGAGTTCTTCAGGACTAGAACAAAGTGATTTAAATGAGTTTGGTATCGATATTGCTGATGGTGGTAATCAAATGAGTGCGAAGGATGTCGCTTTTCTTTGGCGCGAAATTTTAGTTGCTTACCCAGATGTCACAGAAATTACACAATCATCACAAATGTGGTTTAATGAGACAGATGAAGTTGAAAAATTTCTCATGACGACAAGTAATCCATTGTTACCAGGAGCTGCTCAAGCAATGCCTGGGTTTCTTGGTGGAAAGAGTGGTTTTGGTGGCCTAGATGGTACAGCAGCATATACATCAGTCCTTTATCAGGATCAACACGCCCTTATTAGTGTTGTGATTGGAGCAATGAACATGCCTGATGTCTATGAAACAACTCGGCAGTTGTTAGAGTATGGCCTCACAATTGAACCAGTAATGCCACTAGAACTAAATTCTCTAGCAGAAGCACAAAAAACAAGAAAATTACAATATGAATTTTCGGTTATCCACGGGGAAAAAGCACACTTAGCTGTAGACTTTTCAACTGTAATACCGACTGAATACCAAAATTATACACAATATGAATTTAGCTTTATTCCAACTGCACCTAATTTTCAAACAGAGAGTCAAGGATTTGTCGCCCCAATTCAAGAAGGTGATGAATTAGGATATATCAAAATTAGTGAAAAAGGACAAGTAGTTGAAAAAGTTTCAGTTTATTCAGGAGAAACAATTTCTGAAAAAAGTTTAAACTGGTGGCAAAAGCTTGTAAAAATGATTACAGAACTTTTTTAGGTCAAAATGACAAAAGAAATGGAGTGGAAGTATGAGAAAATTATATGCCGTGATTGCAGCCTGTTTACTGATTGCTGGTATCATTAACCCAACAGTTACAGCCTATGCAGAAACAACAGATTTAATTCAACAAACACAAACAATTGATTCGAAAGCTTCGTTATTAGTCAATGCTCAGACAGGTCAAATTCTACATGAACAAAATATTGATGAGAGTTTACCAGTTTATAGTATCACTAAATTAATGACAGCATATTTAGTATTAGAAGAAATTTATGCGGAAAACCCAACATTGACATGGGAAACCGAATTAAAAGCTTCAGAAAAAATTTCAAACGTTTCGCGTGACTTGAACTTCTCGGGAATTTCACTTGAAGTTGATGGGACATATACTGTTCGTGAATTATTTGAAGCCGGGCTCATTTACTCAGCTAATGGTCCAATTATGGTTATGGCAGAGGCAATTGGAGGAAGTGAACAAGGTTTTGTTGATTTAATGAATCAAAAAGCACAAGAAATGGGCTTAACAAAAACAAAGTATGTGACTTCAACAGGATTAGCTGGTGGTGACGTGAAAATCCACGATATTCCAATCAATGAAACTGGTGAAAATTTAATGAGTGCACGTGATGTTGCAATTCTTTCTAAAGAATTACTAGAAAAATATCCAGAAATTTTAGAAGTAACATCAATCCCAGAGAAAACATTCGATGAAAATGGCGAATATCCAGAATTAATGAAAAGCTATAACTGGATGTTACCTGGTTTAGTCTTTGAATATCCAGGTGTTGATGGATTGAAGACTGGATCAGCAGAAGGTGCCTATCAAGCAGCATTTGTCGCAACAGCTAAAAAGGATAACTTCCGTGTTATTAGTGTTGTTATTGGTGCGCAGGATAGTAGCACACGATTTACAGAAACGAAGAAACTTCTTGATTATGCTTTCAATGATTTGAAAAATTATTTAATTGTTTCGCCAGAATCAACAATTAATGAGAATAATACCTTCGCTGTCCGAAAAGGCTCTGCAAAAACAGTCGATGTGAAAACAAATGATACAATTATTATCTCATCGACACAGGCAGAGCTAACATTTGAATCATACTTTGCACCAGTAGCAGAAAAGTATTATCCAGCAGTAGAGAAGTTCACGGCACCAATTGCAGAAAATGAAATTCTTGGGAAAGTTACTGTCGATACAACAGGAATGAAATTTTTAACTGAAGCAATTCAACAAGATTTCGGGGCTGATGTATATGCTACAACAGCTGTTGAAAACAACTTCTTTTTAAAGGGAGCATTTGAAGATTTAAAAGATGGCACAATCCGTTTATTCCAAAAATGGTTCAATTAAAGGTATAAGAACGAAAGAATGTTTCACGTGAAACATTCTTTTTTTGATGAAAAAAACAAGAGTTGACTGTCTCAGAAAGATACAGTATACTTAGTACTAATACTAATAAAACGTTGAGAAGAACTAGTAGTTTGTCGGCTTTTTTTAAGAGAATCTGTGGTTGGTGTGAACAGATAAAAAGTGCAAACGAATCAATCTTTGAGTGTGATAGTGAAGCCGAACTTGGTGCGTAGTTATTTCCGGTAATCGCCGTTATTGATTTTGAGCAATGTTTCACGTGAAACATTGGAACAAGGGTGGCACCACGTCAAAGAATGACGTCCCTTTTTGAAGGGGCTTTTTTTTATGCTTTTTATTAGTGGAAATTTAAAATTCGAAAGGGGTCGAATGACATGTTAGATATCAAATATGTACGTGAAAATTTAACAGAAGTAAAACAAAGATTAGCAAATCGACAAATGGATGTTGAATATTTAAATGTAATTCCCGAACTCGATGAGCAACGTCGCCAAAAGTTACAACAAGTAGAAGAGTTGAAAAACAAAAGAAATACAACTTCAAAATTAATAGGTCAATATAAACGTGAAGGAAAAGACACAGCTGAAATTATGACTACCGTTGCTGGTATTGGTGATGAGATTAAACAATTCGATCATGAAATTGAAGCGATTGATGCTGAATTAAAAGATTTATTATTAAAAACACCAAATATGCCACAAATGGATGTTCCAGTTGGAGCTGAAGAAGCCGATAATGTTGAAATTCGTCGTGTTGGTGAAATTCCACAATTTCAATTTGAAGCGAAGGCACACTGGGACTTAGTTGAAGAACTCAAAATTGTTGATTTTGAGCGAGCAGCGAAAATTACTGGAAGTCGCTTTGTTGTCTACAAAAATTTAGGTGCAAAATTAGAACGAGCATTGATTTCATTTATGTTAGATTTGCATACAAATGAACATCATTATGAAGAAATCTTACCACCAGTTATTGTTAATAGTGATAGTTTAATTGGAACTGGTCAGTTACCAAAATTTGAAGAGGATCTCTTTAAGTTACGTGGAGAAAAAGATTATTACTTAATTCCTACGGCAGAAGTACCAGTAACGAACTTACACCGTGATGAAATTATTGATGGTGACATGTTACCAATTCAGTATACTGCTTATTCAAGCTGTTTCCGGTCAGAAGCAGGATCTGCCGGTCGCGACACTCGTGGTTTAATTCGGCAACATCAATTTAACAAGGTTGAACTTGTTCAATTTGTTAAACCAGAAGAATCACAGGCAGCATTAGAAGCATTAACAGGTCATGCTGAACGAGTATTACAATTATTAAAACTTCCATATCGCGTGTTAGCGCTTTGTACAGCAGACATTGGCTTTAGTTCGCAAAAAACATATGATTTAGAAGTTTGGTTACCTTCATATAATGAATATAAAGAAATTTCTTCGTGTTCAACATTTGGTGACTTCCAAGCTCGTCGTGCGCAAATTCGTTTCCGCCGTGATAGCAAAGCTAAACCAGAATTTGTGCATACGCTCAATGGATCAGGTTTAGCAATTGGACGTACAGTTGCAGCTATTATTGAAAATTATCAAAATGAAGATGGGACAGTTACAATCCCAGAAGTATTAGTTCCATATATGGGTGGCAAAACACTCATTAGTAAATAATAAAAAAACGAAGGAATTCCTTCGTTTTTTTATTGTCAAAGTAGTAGAGACTGTGATAAAATAGAGAAGAAATACGGAGGAATACCCAAGTCCGGCTGAAGGGATCGGTCTTGAAAACCGACAGGGGAGTAACATCTCGCGGGGGTTCGAATCCC
>JTLC01000042.1 GCA_000798955.1 Firmicutes bacterium ZOR0006
TTTAAATTCCATATGTATTACTCCTTTATATAAAATTATAAACACATTCGATAACTTTCACAATAATTTAAAAATTAAAATGTTGTTATCATAAACTTTAATATCTCAATCAATTATTCTGTTTATTTCTCCATACTAAATCACGGAATTACTGATACTATGAATGCTAAGATAAAAGTGGTTCTTCCTTAATTTTGGTGAAATGTGTTAACTATGTAAAATTTTTATTCGCAATAAATCAAAATGCGCACGACCATACATTTGTCGTTTAATCATTTTGAGACGATTGACATTTCCTTCACAAACCGCATTTGTATACGGATGAATAAGGGCATTATACACAGATTCTTGATCGCGTTTCATACGAATACAGAAATTTTTAAGTGGCTTAATTTCATGGTTTTTATATTTATCTAACCATTGATTTAATTTCCAAGCATGATTATAAGTCACAATATCACGAAAATATTGGATAGCTGAATATAATTCACTTAAAAGTGGATAATGATGGAATAATTGTTGTAATATCTCGTGTTCATTGATGGTAAGAGATAATGGCTTTCGCCATAATAATGAACGCAGCTGAAAATTCGAAGCAACTAATCTTCTAAGAGTTCCTTGTTTTAAGTCAGATACTGCTGTGGGAGGGAATTTTTCTTTTATCATCTGAACTTTGGTTCGTGTAGACGAGCTAGCACCTGTAAAACCTAACCCTAACAATCGTTTATGTATCCATGATGCTGATTTGCCTTCGTGGCACCAAAGAATAATTTTATCAAGAAAAGGAGTAAATTGATTGATTCTTTCACGTCTTTGTTGTATCGGAACTTCCTTTAATGCAAGATATTTTTTAACTGTAACACGATTTAACTTTAACTGTGCAGCTGTTTCGCGAATTGATCCAATGTTGATATATGTCTCTTGAACAAGTTGAATTAATTTCCATTTTTCTTGTTGTTTAAATGATAATTCTTGATTTTGACGAATTTTGTGGGAAGAAATAGGCTGATAGTTGGAGGGATATTGTCTTTCTTAAGTAATATACCAACCCTTTGGAAAATAATTTGAGATTATTCCTTTAATAATCTCAAGTGCATTTTTGAGAAAATGCCATTTATCAGCAACTTGAACAATGCTTGGATTAATCGTATTAATTGCTTTGGTATAAGTGGTTGCCCGATCACGAGTAACAAGTTCAATTCCAGGATGTTGTTTTAGCCAGTCACAAAAATCTTTTGTTGTTCGTGACCGAAGAAGTTCAATTGGGCGATTCGTTTCTAAATCACAAATGATTGTTCCGAAATGTATCCCCCGACGAAACGAAAAATCATCAACACCAATATATTTTAAATGTTGGTGGGAATAACGAGTTTTATAGGTCTTTCGCAATAAATTCAACACAGCACAACCACTTTTTACGTAGCCATTTTGATTTAAAAAGCGAGCAACTGATTCGGCACTGAGTGTTAAAGCCAATTGAATCAACATTTTTTCAAAGCGCTGTGTTGAACGGCGATACACCCCTAAGAATTCTGGATGACGCTCAACAAAAATTTTACGTTGGCAGCTATTATTTAAACAAAAAAACTTTTGAACTTGAATGTGTAGCTTAACTGGTTTACTCAAAATTGAAGAATCCATTACTTTACGAAAATATGTGCTATGAATTTTACGACTTATACTTTGGCATTTAGGACAGTTAGCAGATTGAAACTGTGATTGTAAAGAAATAATAATATCTGTAATCCGTTGTTCAATGGCAGTTATTTGAAATTTATCTGGGAAAAAATCTTGTATGTTCATATTTTTGGTAGCCTCCACAAAAGGCAAATTATATCAAAAAAAGTGAAAATCACCAAAATTAAGGAAGAACCACTTTTTTATTGACGAATATAGTTGAACCAGATTGATCCATTGAAATATTTAGAATATCTCTTTAAAAACTTACCGAATTGCCCTGATATTAACAATAAAATGGCCTTGGAAGCTTATTTGCCATGGGCAGAAAAGATTCAAGTAACTTGTGCCAAGATATAACAACAAGAAAAGCTCACTGCTCTGGATTTATTGTACCAGCACAGTGAGCTTTTTTATATACGGTTGATAGTTACTTGCTTACAATAGGGATATCGCTCCTGTTCGTTTAAAAGAGTTTATTTTCGTTGCCAGCTAAAATTCGTTGAATATTTGCTCGGTGCGCCCAGAATAATAAGGCGACAATGGCTGTATACGGAACGGCAAACCATGTTAAACCAGTGAACCAAGCGAGCACTAAAAGTGAAAAACTCGCCGCCATTGAACCAGCAGAAACCATACGTGTTTTATATACAACGGCTGCTAAAATCGCAATCCCAAACAATGCATATGGTGTTGCATAGAAGAGGGCAGCGGCACCAGCAACAGCAGCAGCTTTTCCACCACGGAAATCAGCAAAAATCGGATAGCAGTGACCGAGAGCAGCACCGAAGGCAAGCCAAATTGGATTGGCTGGAATATTAAATAAGAGTGCAATCCAATACGGGAGTAAAACTTTTGATAAGTCGAATAAAAAAACAATAATTGCTGTTTTTTTTCCGAATGCACGTAACGTATTTGTTGTTCCAGTTCCCCCAGAACCGACTTCACGAACATCTTTTTTATGCAAAATTTTCCCGATAAATAATCCTGAAGGAATTGAACCATATAAATACGCAAGCGCGAACATCAACACTAAAAAAATTAAATCCATCAAAAAACCTCCATCTAAAGTTCTTTTCTAAGTATACACTGAAAGAAAACGTAACTCAATTTTTTTCTTAAGTTTTACCAAGAAAAGTCGGATTTTTTTAGGAAAATTCGATGAGAAGTCACAAAAATAAAAAAGCCAGTTACAAAACAATGGGAGTATATAGAAGTGAGAGGTATAAATAATGGAAAAAATTCAAAAAAAATTAGGCTGTCAACACTATGAGGCAGAGAAAGTCATGAGTTGGGTGTTTGCTGGACGGAAACCAACGGCTAAAGATTGGCAATGGTATCATGGATTGACGCAACAAGCACAAGCAGTATATTTGAGTGAGCAGGAGCGTATATGTAGACAACGAAATATTCAAATTATTACTCGCAATGATAGTGAGTATCCAGAAATTTGGCGACAAGACATGAGTGTTGCGAGCGTCCTCTATGTTCAAGGTAATTTGGCACATCTGCGAGCAGAACCGCGAGTGAGTATTGTTGGAAGTCGGCGGCCAAGTGAATATTCGCAGATTGTAGCTAAACAACTTTCACAACTCGCGACTATGGCGGGATATACATTGATTAGTGGTATGGCACAAGGAATAGACAGCCTTGTTCATCAAAGTGCACTAGCAGTAAATGGCACGACAATTGCTATTCTTGGATTTGGCCATGATTACTGTTACCCGCAAACAAATGAGCATTTCCAATTAAAACGACAGCTAGGACGAACACAAGTTGTCATTTCCCAATATCCACCAATGACACCACCGGCCAAATGGCGATTTATAGAAAGAAATTTGTTAATTGCAACGTTAGCACCAGCAACGATTGTGATTCAGGCTCAACATAAAAGTGGTTCGTTAATCACTGCTGAAATGGCTCTTGAAGCCGGGCGTGATGTCTATATTGTCACTGGTGTTTTCGGTGATGATAGTTATCGTGGCGGTCATCGTTTAATTGATGAGGGAGCGATTGCATTGCAATATTTTGAACAAATTTTACCAACTTCATAAAAATTAAGGTTGACATTTTTTTCAGTTTGTTCTAATAATATGTTTTGAATATAATTTTGCATGTCGATGCATAGTATTCACTCTTAATATAAAAGAAACTAACCGAGAAGGTGGAACAACAATGAAAAATTTAGTAATTGTCGAGTCTCCAGCAAAATCGAAAACGATAGAGAAATATTTAGGAAAAGACTTCATTGTCTTGTCTTCGGTAGGACACATTCGTGATCTCGCGAAAACTGGAAAAGAACGTTTAGGAATTGATGTTGAAAATAAATTTGCTCCCAACTACAAAGAGAGTCCAGATAAAAAAGATGTAATTAAAGAACTCAAAAAAGCAGCCCGTAAGGCTGATCATGTTTATCTCGCAACCGATCCCGATCGTGAAGGAGAAGCAATCAGTTGGCATTTAGCTGAGGTGCTCAAGTTGAAGTTAGATCAAGAAAATCGTGTTGTATTCAATGAAATTACAAAAGATGCTGTTTTAGCAGCATTTGAGCAACCACGTCAAATTGATATGAATCTCGTGCATTCGCAAGAATCACGGCGATTACTTGATCGGATTATCGGCTTTAAGTTGAGTCGTTTACTGAAAAAGAAAATTAGTAGTCCAAGTGCAGGACGTGTACAATCAGTGGCACTACAATTGATTGTTGAACGTGAACGTGAAATTGAAGCATTTATTCCCCGGGAATATTGGGATATTGCTGTTGAGTTTTTAGTAAATGAACAAACATTCAAAGCGGATATTACGAAATTTCAAGGCAAAAAACTCACATTAGACAATGAAAATGAGACTAATGCTGTTTTAGCAGCATTAGGAGCTGACTATACTGTCACAAAGGTGGCACAACGAAAAACAAAAAAACAACCAAAACAGCCGTTTACAACTTCAACATTACAACAAGAGGCTGCCAATAAACTCGGCTTTGCTGCCCGCAGAACAATGCAGTTAGCTCAAAAATTGTATGAAGGTGTCCAATTAGAAGATGAGCAAGTCGGATTGATTACCTATATGCGTACTGATTCAACACGTTTGTCAGATAATTTTGTTGCACCAACGCTTGGCTACATTGAAGCAACGTATGGTTCAGAGTATGTTGGAAGTGTTCGTGGGGGGAAAGTGAAAGAGAATGCACAAGATGCCCATGAAGCAATTCGACCAACAGATATTACACGCACACCATTAAGTATTAAAAAATATGTGACACCAAGTGAGTATAAACTGTATCGCTTTATTTGGTCGCGGACAATTGCTGCCCTGATGGCAGACGCTCAAAGTCAGACGACGAAAGTTGTGATGGAGAACAACGGCTATGAATTGAATGTCAGCGGAAGTGTCCCAAGCTTTGATGGATACCTCGTGGCATATGGAGAATACGAAACGACAAAATCAGAACAGTTACCAGCACTTGCTGTTGGTGAAGTTCTACCAGCACAAAGTGTCATGCCCGCACAACACTTTACCAATCCTCCAGCCCGGTTTAGTGAAGCAACGTTAATTAAAATGTTAGAAGAACTCGGGATTGGGCGACCATCAACGTATACAGCGATTTTAGGAACAATCGTTGCTCGTGGGTATGTGACACTAGAAGAGAAGCGCTTTAAACCAACATACCAAGGAACATTGACGACAGATAAATTACGAGAATATTTCACGAATTTTATCAATGTGGAATATACTGCGAATATGGAACATGATCTTGACTTGATTGCACAAGGTGAAGAAGAATCGTTAGAGTTTTTACAACGGTTTTATGATGTTTTTGCACCACTTGTCGAAAATGCCTACGAAAATATGGAAAAAGTCCCACCACGTGAAACGGGTGAGCCGTGTCCAGAATGTGGGAAACCACTTGTGTATCGCCGAGGACGTTTTGGTGAATTTGTTGCGTGTAGTGGCTTCCCAGAATGTACGTATATTCAGAAGAAAGCGCAAGAACCACCAAAATCAACAGGTGTTACGTGTCCGAAGTGTCATGAAGGTGAGATTGTTGAACGAAAAACCCGGCGAGGGAAATTATTCTTCAGTTGTAGTCGTTATCCCGATTGTGATTTCGCAATGTGGGAACGGCCAATTGTCGAACCATGTCCACAGTGTCAAGGGATGCTTGTTGAAAAAGGGAAAAATATTGTGTGTAAGGAATGTGATTTTACACGACCAAAAACGATGGAAGAACTGGATCGCTTAGATCCAAAAGAAGTCGCATTTGAGGCAGAAAAACAAGCGGAAGTGGAAACAATTAGCGAACTATTTGCTGAAGAACAAGCAGTGACTCAGAATGGTGAGCATGTTGAGATTGATGCAGAAACTGGTGAAGTTGTCATGCAAACTGCGAAGACATCAGAAGTAGAAACAACAGAACAGTCAGAAAAAGAATAATAGTAGCGACCCGAGGCCGATTATGGTTTCGGGATTTGCTCTTTTTTCACACAAGGCAGAGCTAGTGGAAAAAGGCACACTATTTACAAAGAATAGAATTGTGACAGAGAGAGTAAATGAGGTGGAATTTATGCAAAAAGTAACAGTAATTGGAGCCGGATTGGCGGGAAGTGAAGCCGCATGGCAACTCGCACAGCGTGGAATTCACGTTGATTTATATGAAATGCGTCCAAAGAAAATGACGCCAGCACACCAAAGTCAAAACTTTGCGGAATTAGTTTGTTCAAACTCATTACGTGCTGATGGATTGGCAAATGCGGTTGGTGTTTTAAAAGAAGAAATGCGCCGATTAGATTCGTTGATTATGATGTGTGCTGATGCAACACGTGTCCCAGCCGGTGGCGCACTCGCAGTTGATCGTGAAGGTTTTGCCGAGCTAGTAACTGATAAAATTCGGAATCACCCGAATATTACTGTAATCGAAGAAGAAATGACGACAATTCCTGAAGGGCCAACGGTAATTGCTTCAGGACCATTGACAAGTGATACATTAGGTCAAGCGATTCAGGCCTTTATCGGAACGGATTATTTTTATTTCTATGATGCAGCAGCACCAATCATCGAAAAAGAGAGCATTGATTTCGATAAAGTCTATATTAAATCACGTTACGACAAAGGTGAGGCATCATATATCAACTGTCCAATGGATGAAGCGGAATATACAGCCTTTTATGAAGCTTTAACAACGGCAGAAGTTGTCGAACTAAAGAGCTTTGAAAAAGAGATTTTCTTCGAAGGATGTATGCCAATCGAGGTAATGGCGAAACGCGGATTCCAAACAGCCCTTTATGGACCGATGAAGCCAGTTGGATTACGCAACCCACACAAAAATGATGAGACACCATTTGCTGTTGTTCAATTACGCCAAGATAATGCCGCAGCGAGTTTATATAATATTGTCGGGTTCCAAACACACTTGAAATGGCCAGAGCAAAAACGTGTTATTCAGATGATTCCTGGTTTAGAAAATGCCAATATCGTACGTTATGGCGTGATGCACCGGAACACGTTTATCAACTCACCTAAAGTGTTACTGCCAACATACCAAACGAAAGCCCGTGCTGATTTATTTTTTGCCGGACAAATGACAGGTGTTGAAGGTTATGTTGAGAGTGCAGCGAGTGGATTATTAGCAGGAGTAAATGCCGCACGACTTGTTCGCGGACTAGAGCCACACGTTGCATCACCACAAACAATCATCGGCTCAATGGCCCACTACATTACGCATGCTAGCACGGATGGCTTCCAACCGATGAATGCGAACTTTGGAATTTTACCAGAATTAGCAGAACGGACAAAGAAAAAAGAACGAAAAGCAGCCTATGCGAGCCGTGCATTAGAGGTGTTAGCGAGTGAACACGACGAACTCAGCCGTTAATCAACGCTTATTAGCACAATTTTTGCAATATTTGCGGGTCGAAAAACGCTATTCTGATCACACAATTATTGCGTATGAACGCGATATTACCCATTTTATTGGGTGGTTGCATCGCGAACAACAACAAGTTGTCACAGTCAGTTATGCCGATTTTCGTCGCTATCTCATTGAATTATTTCAAAAACGCTATGCTAAAAAAACGTTTGTCCGTAAGATTTCAGCATTAAAAAGCTTTTATCGTTATTTATTGCGCGAACAATTGATTGATCATAACCCGATTGAACATATTAGTTTGCCAAAGAGTGAACAGCGGTTGCCAAATTTTCTGTATGAAACCGAAATTGATGCGTGGTTAGGCTACCGTGTCAAGAATGATGGCTTAGATTTGCGAAATCACGCACTTTTCGAATTGCTTTATGCGAGTGGCTTGCGCGTCGGTGAAATCTGTGCGTTAGAATTAGCACATTTAGATTTTGCTGCGCAACAAGTGAAAGTTGTTGATGGGAAGGGTGGAAAAACACGCTATGTACCAATGGGAACGTACGCAATTACTGCCTTGCAGCAGTACTTAGAGTATTCACGACCACAACTATTACGACAAAAAGCAACGCAAACGGTCTTTTTAAATCAACACGGTGAGCCACTGAGTGAGCGTGGCGTGCGTCATATTTTAAAAAGTGTTGCCCAAGCTGCCGGTGTGGCAACGAAGATTCATCCCCATATGTTGCGGCATTCATTTGCTACCCATCTTTTGAGTCATGGAGCGGATTTGCGAAGTGTCCAAGAGATGTTGGGACATGAAAATTTATCAAGCACCCAAATTTACACGCATGTCAATTTAAATCAGCTGCAAGCAACGTATCAGCAAGCTCATCCACGTGCACAGCGTCAAAGAACAACAAAATGGTTAAAAACTGAAAAAGAGCTTGCAGAAACAGATGAAAAATGATAGAATCTATACGTTGTTTAAAGACAACCAAACTGACACGTCGCTGGATTCACTCGTCAGGTGCTAATTTTATATTAGTGGCAAGTGTTCGAAAGCACGGAAGTTCAAACAAAATCTAGGAGGATATTCACATGGCAGTAATTTCTATGAAACAATTACTTGAATCAGGTGTACACTTTGGACACCAAACACGTCGCTGGAACCCAAAAATGGCGAAGTATATTTATACATCACGTAACGGGATCTATATCATCGACTTACAAAAAACTTCTAAAAAAATCGACGAAGCTTACGAAGTAATCCGTAACATCGCAGCAGACGGTGGAAAAGTATTATTCGTAGGTACGAAAAAACAAGCACAAGAAGCTGTAAAAGAAGAAGCTTTACGTGCAGATATGTTCTATGTTAACCACCGTTGGTTAGGAGGAACTTTAACAAACTTCTCAACAATCCGTAAACGTATTGAGCGTTTATTCGATATCTACCGTATGGAAGAAGATGGAACTTTCGAAGTTTTACCGAAAAAAGAAGTAGTTGCATTACGCAAAGAAGTTGAAAAACTTGAAAAATTCTTAGGTGGAATCAAAACAATGAAAGATATCCCACAAGCTTTATTCGTTATCGATCCACGCAAAGAGCGTATCGCTATCGCTGAAGCACGTATCTTAAACATTCCAGTAATCGGAATCGTTGATACAAACTGTGATCCAGATGATGTTGATTACGTAATCCCAGCAAACGATGATGCAATCCGCGCTGTACGTTTAATCGTATCAAAAATGGCTGACGCTATTATCGAAGGACGCGATGGTTTAGCACCAAACGCTGAAGCTCGTAAACCACGTACTGAAGCTAAAACAGAAGTTGAAGCAACAGTTGAAGAAGTAGTAGTAGCTGCTGAATAATTAAAGCAGAAACAGGCTCTCGGTTCTTCCAAGAGTCTGTTTTTTTACAGAAAAGTTTCAAAGTGAAATTTAATGACGAGAAGACAGTTGAAAAGCTTGCGAGAAAGGCTTTGAAACTGTATAATGAATATGATAAAAATGGTTTCTCAAAAACTCAATGGGAAGCTTGGAAAACTTAGGAGGATGTACAAATGGCCGCTATTACAGCTCAATTAGTTAAAGAATTACGTGAAAAAACAGGTGCAGGAATGATGGACTGCAAGAAAGCATTAAGCGAAGTAGATGGAAACATCGAAGCTGCAATTGATTACTTACGTGAAAACGGAATCGCAAAAGCTGCGAAAAAAGGTGATCGTATCGCTGCTGAAGGTTTAGCTGCAATCAAAGTTGACGGAAACAAAGCCGTAATCGTTGAAGTAAACTCGGAAACAGACTTCGTTGCGAAAAACGATAAGTTCTTAGCGTTAGTTGACAAAATTGCAACAACATTATTAACAAACACACCTGAGAGCGTAGAAGCTGCTTTAGCTTTAGCTGTTGATGGAGAAACATTAGAGTTCGTTATCAACCAAGCAATCGCAACAATCGGAGAAAAAATCACGTTACGTCGTTTCGCAATCGTTGAAAAAACTGATGCTGATGCATTCGGTGGATACTTACACATGGGTGGACGTATTGCTGCATTAACAGTAGTAACAGGATCAACTGAAGAAGAAATCGCAAAAGACGTTGCAATGCACGTTGCTGCATTAAACCCACAATTCGTTTCTGAAGAAGAAATCGATCCAGAAATCATTGAGCGTGAGCGCAAAGTTTTAACTGAGCAAGCGTTAAATGAAGGGAAACCAGCGAACATTGTTGAGAAAATGATTGAAGGACGTTTACGTAAATTCAAAAAAGATATCTCTGCAGTAGACCAAGCATTCGTTAAAAACCCAGACCAAACAGTTGGACAATATGTATCAGCTAATGGTGCAAAATTTGCTTCATTCGTACGTTACGAAGTTGGAGAAGGAATCGAAAAAGCAGAAGTAGATTTCGCAGCAGAAGTAGCACAACAAGTAGCTGCTAACTAATTCTCATATTTGAAAGAAAGACACGCTTGTGTCTTTCTTTCAAAACAAAAAGATTAAAAAAAAATAAAATAACGTCGAGGTAAACGAAATGCAACCGAAATATAAACGTATTGTCTTAAAGTTAAGCGGTGAGGCACTTGCTGGTGAAGAAGGATTCGGAATCAATCCAGCAGTTGTCAATGAAACAGCCAAACAAGTAAAAGAAATTTATGAACTCGGAGTGGAAATCGCGATTATTATCGGTGGTGGAAACATTTGGCGAGGAAAAGCAGCAAGTGAAATGGGAATGGAACGTGCAAGTGCTGATTACATGGGAATGTTAGCAACAGTGATGAACTCATTAGCAATGCAAGATGCATTGGAAAATATGGGTGTACCAACACGTGTGCAAACATCAATTCACATGAGTCAAGTCGCAGAACCATACATTCGTCGCAAAGCCGTTCGTCATTTAGAAAAGCGTCGTGTCGTTATTTTTGGTGGGGGTACTGGAAATCCGTACTTCTCAACAGATACAACAGCAGCCTTACGTGCAGCTGAAATTGGAGCTGATGTCATCTTAATGGCTAAAAACAGCGTGGATGGAGTATATAGCGCCGATCCAAACAAAGATGCAACAGCAGTTAAATACGATCACTTAACATACATGGAAATGCTCCAAAAAGAGCTTGGTGTCATGGATTCAACAGCGTCATCATTATGTAAAGATAATAATATTGATTTATTAATCTTTAATATGAGTAAGCAAGGAAACATTACAAAAGCCGTATGTGGTGAAAACATCGGAACAGTTATTACGAAATAAGGAGGAAATTCTCATGCCAGAAACAGTATTATTACAAGCAGAAGAAAAAATGAACAAAGTATTACACCACTTAGAAGAAGAATTGTCAACAATTCGTACAGGACGTGCAAATCCAACAGTTTTAAGTAAAGTAATGGTTGAATATTATGGAGCGCCAACGCCATTAAACCAAGTTGCAAACGTAACAGTGCCTGAAGCACGTATGTTATTAGTATCACCATACGATCGTTCAATCGTAGGGGCAATTGATAAAGCAATCCAAGATGCAAACTTAGGATTCAACCCAACAAACGATGGATCAGTAATCCGTATCGCAATCCCAGCTTTAACAGAAGAACGTCGTAAAGAAATGGTGAAAAAAGTTAAAGCAATGGCAGAAACAGCAAAAGTTGGAGTACGTAACGCACGCCGCGATGCAAATGATGCTTTGAAAAAATTAGACATCACAGAAGACGAAGTGAAGTCATACCAAGATGATGTACAAAAATTAACAGATGTATATGTGAAAAAAGCAGACGACATCGCAAAAGCAAAAGAAACAGACGTAATGACAGTCTAAGTGTTCGAAGCCGTTTTTCACTCCAAAGTATTCAAGGTGAAAAAGCAATGGCGACGAAAATAAGAAACTGGCTGAATTCAGAGAAATGAGTTCAGTCAGTTTTGTTTTTCAGCCAATTGCTAGGCTGAGGCACGTTACACAGTCTAAGTGTTCGAAGCCGGTGCTCAAGACTAAGCGCTGAGCCCGATGCCAGGAACTGGCAACGGACTGGTATGTCAAAAAAGAAAGCACGACCTGAACAAGAGATTCAAGTCGTGCTTTTGTTTTGACGAAGTCCGTAGGGCGAAGCGTGTTACGAAAACTAAGCGCTGACGGTGATGCTACTTCAAAGAAAATAAGTAGCATCGGTGTGAATGAAAAATGGTTCTATACTATTTTAGTGGGTATAGAAAAAATGCATAAAAAAAGAAGCCACTCCGGTATAATGTTAAGTGCCTAAACAAAGCA
>JTLC01000043.1 GCA_000798955.1 Firmicutes bacterium ZOR0006
ACTTGAAGTATGAGACACGTTTAATCCTGAGCGCTGACCTCGATGCCTGAGAATCAGGCAACGGACTGGTATGTCAAAAAAGGAAGACAAAAAAGTCGAGCACAATGATGCTCGGCTTTTTTTGTCTTTTGCTTTAAAAATGATTACTTGGAAACAAATGGAGTCTAATCACCGAAGAATGTCCTGCGTTAAGGGGTGCTAAATGATCTTCATAGCCAGATGTCAGTAACTCGTTTCCAGTCGGATTATGTTCTACACGCGAAAATGCCTTTTTTAGCTCGAAAATAGGTGTTTTTTATGCTAATTATGCAAAAAGTGTATAAAAACAACATTATAACATATCATGAAACTTCAAAAAAATCAAATCGAGGAAAGCCAAAATGAAAATAATGAGCAAAAAATCGAGTGTGGAAGTAGTGGAATAAGTCAAAAAAATTGTGGACTAGAGCATTTTTGTTTAAGAATTGTAAAAAAATTGAAAAAATCACAGGAAAAACAGCTGAGTTTTTGTTTGAAATTACAAAAAAAATGTATTTTTGTCAAATTTTCGTTAAAAAGCATTTTTTTTAGAATGTTTGTGGTATTATTGGAAACAAAGTTAAGAAAACCTTAAGAGAAGATGTGTTTCAGCTACGGCAAATGTTACTGGAAGTTGCAAAATTAAAAGTAGCTTATCAACGGGCGAATAAAACGCTTCTCAGCTAAAGGATAATAATTAGAGGTGTAAAGATGATTCAAATTGAAAATCTTCGTAAAGTGTATGACAACCAATATGAGGCACTTAAGAGCATTAATTTAGAAATTAATGAAGGTGAACTCGTTTGTTTACTTGGTCCAAGTGGCTGTGGAAAAACGACGATTTTAAACTTAGTTGCAGGACTACTTGATCCAACGAGTGGTGACATTAAATTTGACGATGAGTCAATTGTTGATAAACATCCAAAAGACCGCCATATCGGTTTAGTTTTCCAAAATTATGCATTATACCCACATATGACCGTACTCGAAAACGTGATGTTCCCCCTAATCGTTGGGAAAAAGAAGCAACCAAAAAAAGTTGCCAAAGAAATAGCGTTAAAGTACATGAAAATCACAAGTATTGAAGAATTAGCGGATAAAAAACCAGGAGAAATGTCAGGAGGACAGCAACAACGTGTTGCGATTACTCGTGCACTTGTCCAAAATCCGAAAATTTTATTGCTAGATGAACCTTTAAGTAACCTAGATGCGCGTTTACGTTTGAAAATTCGTGAAGAAATTCGCCGCCTAGTCAAAGAAATTGGGATTACGACAATTTTTGTTACGCATGATCAAGAAGAAGCACTCTCAATTAGTGACCGGATTGTCTTGATGAACGAAGGAATTGTCCAACAATTTGATGCACCACAAAATCTCTATTTAGAGCCAGAAAATTTATTCGTTGCTAAATTTATGGGGAATCCAATTATCAATCTCTTTGAACTTGATGTTGTTGATGGTGCCTTAGTCGGACCGGACTTCAACATTGACTTTGGGAAACTCAATCAAACGAAAATCAAAGCACCACTAGACAAACAACGTTATATTGTTGGGATTCGTCCAGAATATTTTGTCCTGACAAATGAACAACCATTATTTACAACAACGATTGAGACAAATGAATTAATCGGTAAAGATTGCATTTTTAACTTTCATGTCAATGGTGTGAATGCGAAAGCAATTACGGAAATTAGCAATAATGCGCAACCAGGTAGCGAAGTGCAGTTCACACTTGACTATGAAGGAATTTACGTATTTGAAGAGAATGGAGTGCGTGTCTACTAATGAAAAAGTTTACTCGATACCGAGCCGAAAATTCACCACAAGCATGGCTATTTCTCTTGCCATCATTGGTCATTATTGCCATTTTCAATATTTATCCACTCTACCAAACATTTAAACTCTCACTCTATAAAGGGAGTTTGAATAATTTAACCTTTAACGGTTTTCAAAATTTCCAAGTTGTATTACAAGATCCGAAATTTCATACAGCCCTGTCAAATACAGCCCTGTATGCCTTTATCGTTGTACCATTGGGATTGATTATTGCGATGTTTATCGCCGTGACAATTTACGAAAAAGTGCGCTATAAAGATTTCTTTGAAACAATTTTCTTTATTCCGTACTTAACGAGTATTATTGCCGTTGGGGTTGTCTTCCGTTTCTTGATGAATGGTGACTACGGATTTATCAATCACTTACTGAGTTTTATCAATGTTGGCCCGATTAACTTTTTAGATAATCCGTCAATGAGTATTACTACGCTCATTATCTTTGGGATTTGGTCGAGTTTAGCGTTCAATATTATTATCCTCTTATCAGGATTGCGAAATGTTGATCAAGGTTATTATAAAGTTGCCGATATGTTTGGGGCTTCGAAGTTGGAACAATTTATCAAAATTACGTTACCACAGATGATTCCAATCATTACATTCTTATCGATTGTGAACTTTATCAGTGCCTTTAAAGTTTATGCCCAAGTCTATGCCGTCTTTAATGGAAAAGCCGGGATTGCTGATAGTGCAACGACCGCGGTGTTCTATATTTTCAATAAATTCTATGTTGAAAATCGTTATGGACAAGGAATGGCAGCAGCAGTTATTTTATTTTTATTAATACTACTCTTCACTTTAATTCAAAACTATGTGTTAAAGCGAATTTCTAAATAGGTGAAACGATGAAAAAAGCATACTCAATTTTAGCATATACATTTATCATTGTGATGGCGTTTGTGACGCTCTTCCCATTTGTCTATATGATTTTAGCAAGTTTGATGACGTTCCAAGAAGCGACGAGTATTCCGCCAACGTTATTCCCAAATGAGTTCCAGTGGAGCAACTTTACACAAGCGCTCGCACAAGCACCATTTGATCGCTATTTCTTCAATACCGTCTTTGTTGCTGGTGCCTCAACACTGGGGACATTAGTTACCTCAGTTTTGGCTGCATTTGCACTGGTCAAACTAGAGTTTAAATTTAAAAACTTCATTTTAATGGGGATGATTGCCTTACTCATGGTTCCGTATGAAGTAATTGTCTTTACGAACTATCAAACTATTGCCAAATTTGGTTTACTAGACACGTACCAAGCGTTAATTTTACCATCGTTAGCGAGCGTCTTTTATATCTTTTATTTAAAAGAATATTTAACGAGTATTCCGCTTTCTTATTATAAGGCAGCGAAAGTTGATGGTTGTAGTGATCTTGAATTCATCTGGAAGATTTTGATTCCAATGGGGAAACCAGCCTTGTTTACAATGGGGATTTTAAGTTTCATCAATGGTTGGAATGCTTTCTTATGGCCAATTCTAGTCACAAACTCAAAAGAGATGCGGTTATTAAGTAATGGACTTAGCTCTTTTGCGACTGAAAGTGGTACGAGTGTTCACTTGCAAATGGCGGCTTCAACGCTGACAATTGTCCCGATTTTAATCGTCTACTTTATCTTCCGTAAACAAATTATTCGAGGGGTGGTAAAAAGTGGTGTCAAAGGCTAAAAAAACACAAATCACATTTCATTCAGGGTTACGCACAATCGGTGGAACCTTGATTGAAATTGCGTATGCAGATGCCCGAATCTTCTTTGATTTTGGCAGTGAATATGAACCAAGTTTGCAACCGCAACCGGAAACGTTACAAGCATTACTGGATGCGAAGCTCGTCACGTATGTCGATCATGTCTTCGATCCAGCAATTCCATTAACCGGATATCCGCAAGCGGATGCAAATCCTTTTACACAGACAGCAGTCTTTGTCTCGCATGTTCATTTGGATCATACGAAAATTATTAACTATTTAGATCCGAAAATTCCTTGCTATGCATTAGCAGGCACACAGTCATTATTGCAGACACTCAATATTAACAATGATTTCTTATTCCCATTGCCGCAGCCACAAGCTGGTGAAACGACGCGAGAAGTGATTGCTTTGGCCGATAACCAACAAGTGACTATTGGTCAAATTCAAGTGACGGTCATGCCAGTTGATCATGATGCCTATGGCGCATGTGGTTTGGTAATCGAAACTCCAGATTTGAAAATTGCCTATACCGGTGATTTACGCATTCATGGCTATCGACCAGAAACGACATTTGCTTTTTGTGAAGCGAGTCGGCACTGTGATTACTTGATTATTGAAGGAGTGAGTGTATCGTTCCAAGAAGTTGAGAGTGAAGTGAGTGAAAAAGGGGAAGTTGATGAACCAGAATTACTGGCGCGAATCAATGAACTCGTGACGAACAATCCTCAACGGCAACTGACATTTAATTATTATGTTGCCAATATTGAACGGATTATGCAAATCATTACGACAAGTCCAAGATGCGTTGTATTGGAAGCCTATAGTGCCTACGTACTCAAACAAGCAACGGGATATGATGCCTATTATTATCAATTAGATGACAAAAATTACCAGCTTGATCCAAGTAAGCAAATTGATTTTGCTGACTTGTTACAAGATACAACACGCTTTTTCTGGCAACTGGAAACAGCTGCTTTAGCATATATCGACGACATGCAAGCAGGAGGGATGTATATTCACTCAAATGCACAACCATTAGGTGAATTTGATCCAGCCTACGCACCATTCGTCGCCAATTTGACGGCTCACAACATTGAATTTGTCGTGGCGTCGTGTAGTGGTCATGCTCATCCACGTGATCTCATGCGGATTATTGAGCTGATTGAACCACGCACGCTCGTGCCAATTCATTCGTTTAAGCCAGAACGATTGACAAATCGCTTTGGGAGCGTTTTATTACCAGAAAAAGGACAAATGATTTAAAATCATGGATAAAAATTTGGAGGGTACATTATGAAATTAGCAAAGAATCTACTTGTTTCCACACTAGCGTTAGGATTATTAACGGGATGCGGAAGCACAGGCAACACAACAACAAGCAGTGACATCGTGACAGAAATTACAGAACCAGTAGAAATTACATTTTGGCATGCGATGAACGGCGCACAAGAAGAATCATTAACAAAATTAACTGATGCATTCATGGCTGAAAACGCGAATATCACAGTGACATTACAAAATCAATCAAGTTATCCAGATTTACAACAAAAATTAACAGCGACACAAGCAAGTCCAGCAAACTTACCAACGTTAACACAAGCATATCCAGACTGGATGTTAAATGCGGTAAATGATGGATTAGTGTTAGCGTTAGATGAGTACATCACAAACGAAACAATCGGATTTGATGACTATGAAGATATCGTTGAAGGATTCCGTACAGCAACGGTGATTAATGATAAAACATACGCAATTCCATTTAATAAATCAACTGAGTTATTATGGTATAACAAAACACTTTTAGATGGATTAGGACTTGAAGCGCCGACGACACTCGATGAATTAGCAACTGTAGCTCAAACAGTCCAACAAGAAACAGGAATTGTTGGTGCTGGATTTGATGCTTTAAGTAACTACTACACAACATACATCACAAACGAAGGTGAAGTGTACGATGCTGACTTTGACGTAACGGGTCAAGCATCACAAGATGCAGTTAACTATTACTTAGATGGAGTAAAAGAAGGATATTTCCGTATTGCTGGAACTGACAAATATTTATCAGGACCATTCGCAAGTGAAACAGTCGCAATGTTCATTGGTTCAAATGCCGGAGAATCATTCGTTGTCAGCGGTGTTGATGGAAAATTTGAAATCGGTGTGGCACCATTCCCAGCGAAAAACAAAATCCAACAAGGAACTGACTTATACGTATTCGATAGTGCAACTGCTGAACAAAAAACAGCTGCCTTTGAATACTTAAAATTCATGACAAGTGCTGAAAGCCAATTAACTTGGGCAACAGATACAGGTTATGTGCCAGTACGTACAAGCGTACTTGAGTCTGAGGCTTACAAAACAAATGGAAGCTTAGTAACACCAATCTTAGAAGAAGCAACACAAGGATTATTCACAAACCCTGTAGTTGAAGGTGCAAACGCAACTTATAAAGAATCAGCAACAATGATGGAAGGAATCTTAGCAGATCCAACAATCGATGTAGCGAGTCACTTAGAAGCATTCAAAAATACATTAGCTTCAATTTGGTAATAGCAAAAAAGAAGAGTGCGAGAGCACTCTTCTTTTGACTGTGAGCGCGCAGGAATTAAAAGAGCGGCAAAGATGGCCAAGAATGACAATATAAAGGAGTGAAAGTGATGAAAATAGCAATTTATCAAACAAGTGATTTACATGGTTATGTGTATCCCACGAACTATGTAAGCCACCAAGAACTCGGAATTTTAAAAATTGCCAGTTTTATCCAACAAGACCAAGAAAATTATGATTTTGCATTGAAAATTGATTGTGGTGATTTAATTCAAGGGTCACCACTTACCCATTATCTGTCAAAACAAGGACGAGGAACAAATCCGATTATCCGTTTAATGGAGACAATTGGGTATGATGCCTATGTGCTAGGGAATCATGAATTTAACTATGGTCTTGATTATTTGGTCGATGCCTATGAGCAAGTAAGTGATAAAATTATTAATGCCAACATTGAAGGCTTACCGTTGACGACGAAGCCCTACGAAATTTTCGACTATGAAGGCTTTAAAATTGCTTGTATCGGCCTGACAACTAGTTTCATCCCAAACTGGGAAAATGCGGAAAATATTGCAGGGATTACCTTTGCGGATCCGGTCGATATGTATGCACACTATGAAGCGGAAATGCAAGCGCAAGCAGATGTCATTATCGTCTGTTATCATGGTGGCTTCGAATGTAGCCTTGATGAAACGATGACACCAACCGAAAAATTGACGAAAGAAAACCAAGCAAGCGAATTGTTACAAAAATTTACTTCGATTGATGTCGTGTTAAGTGGTCATCAACATCGTTCATTTATGACACGCATTGGTGAAGTGATTTGTAGCCAACCGCTGAATAACGGTCAAAATTTTGCGAAGCTTGTGATTGATACGCAAACCCGAGCGATTACAGCAGAGTTAGTTGAAGTGTCGCAGTTGCAACAAGCGATTGCACCAGAACTAGCAGCGGACTTGAGTGTTGTTCAGGAACAATTAGCCCTGTATTTAGAGCAACAAATTGGTCGCTTTAATCAACCGTTATTAATCACTGATATTTTCCAAGCTCGCGTTGAAGGACACCCATTTGTTCAATTACTGCATAAAATTCAAATGGAAACGTCAGGAGCTGATTGCTCGGCCGTATCACTATTTGATAATGCAATTGGTTTTGGGACAGATGTCACAATTCGTGATGTCATTGTGAACTATCCGTATCCGAATACACTTAAAGTTTTAGCCGTAAGTGGTGAAAAATTACAAGCAGCAGTGGAAAAGGCAGCTTCATATTTCACCCTTGTTGATGGTCAACTTGGGGTGAGTGATGAATTTATTTATCCGAAAAAGCAACATTATAATTATGATATGTTCGGCGGCTTCGATTACACAATCGATGTCACAAAACCAGTAGGACAGCGAGTGACAATTATGCAAATCGGTGGGCAGCCACTAGATGTAACGAAAACATACACAATTGCCCTCAATAATTACCGCGCAACGAATACAGCAATTTACCCCGCTTATGAAGATGCACCGGTCGTGAAAGAGTTTAGCGTTGATATCGGCGAATTAATTATGGATTATTTCCAAGCCCATGATGTCGTTGAAGTAGATCAACGCACAAACTTCACCGTTATAAAATAAGTGTCTGACACCGTTTTTCACAACCAAGTTTATAAGGTGAAAAAGCGATGGCGACGAAAATAAGGAACTGACTGAATTCATAGAGAAAGAGTTCAGTCAGTTTCGATTTTCAGCTAATCGCTAGGTGGAAGCACGTTATCTAAGTGCTTGAATGCGTTGCTATCATCCAAGTATTTCGGCACAGCGGAAAGTCGATACAATTGTGAAACAAAATCGTGAACTTCTTTTAGCTTATAAAGCCAAGGAATTCTTTTT
>JTLC01000044.1 GCA_000798955.1 Firmicutes bacterium ZOR0006
CACTTGGGCACCAGAAGCAGATGTTTCCTTGAATACTGGTTTGAAACACCGGTGTCTGCACTTGGATTTGCGGCATGCTTCCACCTAGTGATTGGCTGAAAATCGAAAATGACTGAACTCATTTTCTTTGAATTCAGTCATTTCCTTATTTTCCTCGCCATCACTTTCACACCCTTAAATTGGGTGTGAACCGGTGTTAGCACTTGAGATTAGTTTGCTGGTACGTAATCTGCCCATTTGAAGAATCCTGTGTTTCCTCCGTAAGCTGAGTAGATAATTCCTTCTAATCCTTCTTTTTCTACAAACGCACGTCCTGATTGCATTAATGGAATCATTGCTTGATCTTCACCAATTACAAGGTTTTCCATTTCAGCGAATTTTTCCATACGCTCAGTCATTTGACCATCTGCATTTAAAGCCATACCTTCAGCAAATAATGCATCTGCTGCTGGGTTAGAATATTTACCGTAGTTGTGGCTATCTGCTGATTCAGCAATTACCATCATTGTTGATGGATCTGCGTAGTCAGGTCCCCAACCTTGCCATGCCATTTCAAAGTCACCTGCTGCTAATTGATCAAAGTAGCTAGCTGATGGGATTTTACGTAATTCAACTGTTACTGTTGGTAAAGCAGTTTGAATTTGTTGTTGTAAAACTTCCATTAAACGTGTGTTACGTGGTGACTCAACAAATGAAATTTCAACAGTTGCTGATTTTTCACCAGTTGCTGCGTATGCTGCATCTAAGTATTCTTGTGCTTTTGCTGCATCAGCAGTTGTTGAGAATTCTCCAGCGAATGGTTGTTCACGGAAGTCAACACCATCTTCGTCAGCTACAACACCAGCTGTAATTAAATAATTTGCTGGGAATGATCCGTTTTTGTAAACTTGGTTTGCGATTACTTCACGGTCAATTGCTGTTGATAATGCTTTACGGAAGTCAGCATTTTGTAACATTGGGTTTTTATTGTTATTGTTTTGGTTTACTGATAAATACCAGATTGATAAATCTTTTGCAGTATCGAATCCTGCATCGTCTTTATAACGGTCATAGTAATCACCTGATACGTTCATACGAGTTAATTCACCTGAATCAAATAATTGAACAGTTGTTGCCTCATCTTGAACAACGCGGAATGTTACAGATGGTAATGCTACTGTTTCAGCATCCCAATATGTTTCATTTTTCGTTAAGACTAATTGTTGGTCTTTATCCCAAGTTGTTACTGTGAATGGTCCATTTGATAATGATGTATCAGCTGTTGTTCCATATTTGTCAGCTCCAACATTTGTATAGAATTCTTCATTCACTGGGAAGAATGTTGGGAATGAAAGTAATGATAATAAGAACGGTGTTGGTTCTGCTAATTTTACTTCTAATGTTTTGTCATCTACTGCAGTTACAGCTAATGGTCCAGTATAATCAGCTGTACCAGCTCCTTTACCACCTTCAATGTACTCCATGAATGAAGCATATCCTGCTGCTGTTTCTGGTTTTGCAACTGTATTCCATGCAAAAACAAAATCATTTGCTGTTACAGGTGTTCCATCAGACCATTGCGCATCACGTAAGTTGAACGTGTATGTTAATTGATCATCACTAATTGTCCAATCTTCAGCGATTGCTGGTTCGATAACAGTTCCTTCTGCATTGTAACGAACTAAACCTTCCATTGAGTTTTGTAAAATACCTAACTCTGGTGATGTTGATTCCGTTAAGTTGTTTAATTTTTTGAAATCTGTTGTTACTGGTAATGTAATTGGTTGTGATTCTCCTGTTGCAGTTCCACCATCAGTAGTTCCACCACCACATGCTACAAGTGATACAGTTAAAGCTGCTGTTGTTGTGACAGCAAAGATACGTTTAAAGTTCTTCATGTAAGTTTACCCCCTTGAGTCTTTCTTTCAATTTTTATCCGCCAGTCACCAGGCAATTCTCAATCAGAACCGCTTGAATGTTTGTCGTATTGTTTAGAATTATATTAGGTGGAAATTAGTTTGTAAAGCTTATTTTTTAGTTTTTTCGTCAAAAAAGTGAATTAACTGCTTATTTTAGAAAATTTTCATGAAAAAAACAGCTTTTTATTGCCAAATGATGAGTTTTTTGCGTGATAATAATTTTTTATAGGCATGAAAATAAAAAATACAGCCCCCTTTGATAGGGGCTGTATTGGAATTTAATTTAAATATTGGAGATTGGAGGTACATGAAGAACTTGAAAGGTAAGGTATTATTATTCGGCAATATGTTTTGCCCATTTGTAGAATCCTGTGTTTCCACCGAATGCTGAATCAACGATATCAGAAACGCCTGGTTGTGCAACATATGATGATGCTGCTTGCATTAATGGAATGATTGGTTGATCATCAATTAATACTTTTTCGGCTTCAGCAAATTTTTCGAAACGTGCTGTTACTTCGTCTTCACCAGTTAAAGCTAAACCTTCTGCGTATAATTTATCATACTCTGGGTTATTGTATTTTCCGTAGTTATGACTATCAGTTGATGTAAAGATTGATAACATTGTTGATGGATCTGCATAGTCAGGTCCCCATCCAGCCCAAGCAACTTGGTAGTCACCAGCAGCTAATTGATCATAATAGCTTGAAGATGGTAATTTACGTAATTCAACTGTTAATCCTGGTAGCACTTTTTGTAACTCTTCTTGAAGAACTTCCATTAAACGTGTGTTACGTGGTGATTCAACGAATGAAATTTCGAGTTTTGCATCTGTCACGCCTGTTTCAGTTTTTGCTTTTTCGAATAATTCAACTGCTTTTGCTGTTTCTTGATCTGTTTGGAAATTTCCGGCAAATGATGCATCACGGAAATCAGTACCATCATTTGCTACTAAACCTTTGGTGATGACATAGTTCGCTGGGAATGATCCATTTTTGAACACTTGCTCCGCAACAACTTGACGATTCACTGCATGTGATAATGCTTGACGGAAGTTTTTATTTGCTAATAATGGGTTTGATGCATTATTATCAATATTCAATGTTAAATACCAGATTGTTGTATCATCTTCTGTATAGAATCCTGGATTATCTTTATATTGTGCAAAATAATCACCAGATACACCCATACGTGTTAATTCACCTGATTCGAATAATTGTACACGAGTTGACTCATCACCAACAACTTTGAATGTTACCGATGGCACTGAAACAACGTCTGCTTCCCAATAGTTTTCATTTTTTCCTAAAACTAATTGTTGATCACGATCCCAAGTTGAAATTGTGAATGGTCCATTTGCCAATAACGTATCTGCTGATGTTCCATATTTGTCAGCACCAACTGTTGTATAGAATTCTTCACTTACCGGGAAGAATGTTGGGAATGTTAATAAAGATAAGAAGAATGGTGTTGGTTCTGCTAATGTTACTTCTAATGTTTTATCATCAACTGCTGTTACATTTAACGGCCCCTTATAGTCCGGTGTACCAGCTCCTGCTCCACCATCGATGTATTCCATAAACGATGCATAGCTTGCTGCTGTTTCTGGTTTAGCAACTGTATTCCATGCAAAGACAAAATCATTTGCTGTTACTGCTGTTCCATCAGCCCATTGTGCATCACGTAATGTGAATGTGTACGTTTTTTGATCATCACTTAATGACCACTCTTCAGCAATTGCTGGTAAAATTTCTTTTCCATCTTGGCTGTAACGAACAAGCCCTTCCATCACGTTTTGTGCAATTCCTAGTTCTGATGATGTTGACTCAGTGAGGTTATTAATTTTTGTAAAGTCATTTTGTACTGCCAACGTCATTGGTAATGATTCAGTTGATTCACTCCCAGTTGTTGTTGATCCTGATCCACTTGTTGCACCACATGCAGCCAGTGAAACTGTTAATGCTACTGTTGTTGTAACTGCAAATAATTTTTTTGCTTTTCCCATATTAGATACCCCTTATTTTTCAAAATTTTACCTAGCAACACTCGTTGGATAAACTTGCCCTCAACGCTGTGGCTCGTGGTATTGATTTGAATTATATGAAGTGCACAACATTTTGTAAATGCTTAAAATACAAAAAAATTTTACTTTCTTGATAAATAAAGTGTTCTTTAAGCTAACCTCCCAAGAAAACGCTTTTTTCTTTTTCCACTTGCATGATAAGAAATTATTTCTAGTTATTTTTTTTTCGTTATCATGATAATTTATTATTAGTGAATACTTTTTTCTCACGAAAAAACACTAGGGGGATTCCCTAGTGTTGTCGCAATAATTGCGGATTTTTTTTAAAAGTGTACCTCATAAGCCATGTTCTGTCCTACCGTACTCCAAACGACTTTCGTCTCGTACCTGTAGCGGTAATCATTTATCTTTAGCACGGATATGCTAATCCCCTCGCCGTTCTGTTTTCTTTGAGGCAGACTCCCCTACCAAAATTTGGGTTTCTCACTCGCGGGGTTTACCAACGTTTCATCTTATCACTTTCGTTATAAGCTCGTCTCTGTGGCACTTTACAGTTACTCAACCATAGTATTGCTACCTTAGGTGGTTTCACCGCCGTCAGATTGCTCTGCCTTAGCTTATGTCTTCGCTAAGCACGAACACTACAAGCATCGCAGCTTGTGTGAGCATGGACTTTCCTCTACATTCCCAAAAAATGCAGCGATTACCTCAGTACCTTCTATATTATACAGTGTTCTTTTACTTTGTAAATGTAAATTGTAAAGTTTTTTCAATTTCTTCTGGTGTCAAGGTTTCGCTTGCTTGTACTGGTTCTGTTCCAGCTAAATTTTGGCTTACCACTGGTTCAGGTGTCGCTGTCCGTGAGGCTTTGAGCGTTTTTTCGATTTCAGCAACTTGACGCTCTAATTGTGCAACACGTTTAATCACATCATAATTTGTAAACTGCGTTGATTCAGTCCGTGTTGTTGGTGGTGCAACTGTTGTTGTCGGTGTCGGTACTGCAGATGTTTGTGCTCGTTGCACAGCAGCATTTAAATCACGATGTAAAGCTTGATTTTCTTTTCGTAAGCGTGTAATTTCTTTTTCAAAGACTTGATAGTCTTGAATAATTGCATCTAAATACTCATCAACTTCACTTTGGCTATAGCCTCGAATCTCCGTGCGAAATTCTTTTTCTAAAATATCGTTTGTTGTTAATTTCGTTAATTGGCTCATTTTTTTGATCCCCTTTTATTATAGTATCATTTTTTCAACAAAACGTTGTTTCCTTTTTGCCTTAACTATATTGTAACAAATCACTTCCCTTGCTCGCAAGTAGCAGTCATTCCCTAATCGTCTTTTCCTTTCCTTTGGTGGTATTTTTATAGTATACTAAAATCGGTGATGAAAATGATCAAATATCCTAATGGGAAAGTTGTACTCACAAAACAGCACTCCCCAGAAAAAAAGCAACGAAGTTCTGCTTCGAAACAAGGAATCGATTTTGCAAAACGTGGAATGTCACTTGAACAAGAACTCAACTTGGCGAATCAATATTATCTTGCTCGCGGTCTTGCCGTCATTCATAAAAAACCGACACCAATTAATATTGTTCACGTCCATTACCCGAAACGTTCTGCTGCTGTCATTAAAGAAGCGTATTTTCAAACCCCTTCGACAACAGACTACAACGGCGTTTATCAGGGTGCTTATCTCGATTTCGAAGCAAAAGAAACGCGTTTAAAAACTGCTTTTCCATTAACAAATTTCCATAATCACCAAATTCAACATATGGAACATGTGATTACACAGGCTGGAATTTGTTTTGTTATTGTTCGATTTACAAGTTTAGAACGCACCTTTGTGCTTGATGCCAAAGTCGTCATCGATTTTTGGCAAAATCAAAAAAAAGACGGTCGTAAATCAATTCCGCTCAACTGCTTTGAAACCAAAGGGTTCGAAGTAAAAGCCTCAGGCTATCCAACGCTTGATTATTTACCAACAATTCACAAAATTTATTTTTCTTAGGTGGTGAAAACTATGAACCAAACACAAACGCCTTCACGGCAAAACAAAAAAACAAATTCTGAAAAAACAAAACAACCAAAGCGCAAGCGTACATTCAAATTATTTAATTGGCGAGTTTTCGTTGGAATTCTTGGCGGACTCTTCTTAGTTGCAGTTGCACTTGGTTTTTATATTCTGAATCACTTTATCGAAACACGTCCAACAATTGATGTAGAATCGTTAAAAGAGGTCCAATCTTCAGTCATGTATGATATTAACGGCGAAGTTGTTGCTAACTTTGAAGGGACCTATTACGAGCCAATTACATATGATCAACTCGCTGATGTTTACATTGATGCTGTTGTTGCAACTGAAGATGCAAATTTCTTTGTTCATAATGGTGTTGATGTCAAACGTATTGCTGCTTCTCTTATTAGTAATATTGTCGCTAATGATATTGTTGGTGGTGGGAGTACTATTACACAGCAATTATTAAAGTCAACGACACTTTCATCTGAACAAACGTATGAACGGAAAATCTACGAAGCAATTCTCGCCATGGAGCTCGAACAAATTTTGACAAAAGAAGAAATTTTCGAAGCCTATGTTAATACGATTAACTTTGGACCAGTATACGGTGTTGGTTCTGCCGCACGTTATTACTTTAATAAAGATGTCTCAGAGTTAACATTGCCTGAAGCGGCAATGCTTGCTGGAATTCCTCAGTTGCCAAGTTACCATAATCCATACTTAGATATTCAAACAGCAACTGAACGCTACCAAACCGTTTTGACTCTCATGGTACGTCACGATTACATCTCAGAACAAGATGCCACGATTGCCAAACAAATTCCATTAGCAGATTTGCTTGAAGAAAGTGAATACTCGAATTCAAGTGCCTATTATACATATATGTCGGCTGTCACAAGTGAAGTAGTAGAAAAAACTGATCTTGATCCGACTACACAGCAATTAAACATTTATACAAACTTAAATACAGAAATGCAAGATTACGCTAATGACCTTCTTGATTCAGGAATGATTGAATTCCCTGATGATAAATACCAAGCAGCCTTTGTTTTCAGTGATACAAAAACTGGTCAAGTATATGCGATTGGCGGTGGTCGTGGCCAAAACTCATCTTTTGGATTTAACTTCGCAACTGAAGGTGGTCGCCAACCAGGTTCAACAATTAAACCATTATTAGACTATGCACCTGGTATTGAAAAATATAACTGGTCATCACACCAACTCTTTGTGGATGAAGAATACCAATACTCTGATGGTGTTAAATTTTATAACTATGACTTCCAATATAAAGGTGATATGTCAATGAATGCCGCAATTGCTGATTCACGAAATGTAACAGCAGTAAAAGCTTTCCAAGAAGTTGGCCCAGCTTATGCTGATCAATTTATCAAGAAATTAGGTATTGATTTCGGTGAACCATTACATGAGGCTTATGCACTCGGTGGTGGTCGTGAAGTGACACCACTCCAAATGGCTGGTGCTTATGCTGCTTTCGGAAATGGTGGACAATATAATTCACCACATTTCGTTACCAAAATTACCGATAATGCTGGAAATGTTTTATATGAACACACTCCTGAAAACGAACAAGTTATGTCTTCAGCTACAGCTACGATAATGAATAATATGCTTCATTATTCAGCAACCTCTGGATTAGCCCAACGTGGAAATATTGCTGGCATGAATGTCGCTGCTAAAACAGGGACAACGACATATGCCCAAGAAACAATTGATTCACTCGGATTACCAAATAATGCCGATAAAGATCACTGGTTTGTAGGATATACACCTGAATACACGATGTCAGTTTGGGGTGGCTATGATACTGTGAGTAGCGAATATTATAATAAGTTTGCGAACGCACCAATTGTCAGCTCAATTTTCCGCTCAATGATGAGTGAATTCGGATCATATGGTACTTCATTCCCTGGTTCTAGTAATGTTGTTTCGCGAACAGTCATGAAAGATGTTTGGCCAAGTGTACTTGCTCCTGAAGGAACACCAGCTGAAGAAACTGAAACAGCTTGGTTCGTGAAAGGTACGGAACCAACTCAAGTAGGTCAACAGATTGAGATTAGCCTTGATGCCCCTAAAGCCAGTGTCAAGCTTTCTGGTGAAACACTTAACATGAATTGGTCTGCTGTTACACCAAACTTCTCAACGACTGATGAAGAACAACTCACACGTTATCAAAACTCAGTAGGAAAAACACTTTATGTCGTGTATGGTATTACCGATACGGGTGAAAAAACAGAGCTCTATCGTGGTGACGCTCTCAGTTATAGCGGTTCGGTTGCCAACCTTGGAAACTACAAACAATTTGGCTTTGTCACTGCACTCGAAAAAAATGATACGGTCAGCTCAATGGCAACTGTAGCAAGCCCATACAATGCGCCAGTTACAACTTGCCCTGAAGGTCAAGAACTCGTTGATGGTGCCTGTCAGCCAATTGTTCCAACAACTTGCCCTGAGGGTCAAGAACTCGTTGATGGTGCCTGCCAACCAATTGTTTGTCCTGAAGGGCAAGAACTCGTTGATGGTGCTTGCCAACCGATTGTTTGCCCTGAAGGTCAAGAACTCGTCGATGGTGCTTGCCAACCGATTGTTTGCCCTGAAGGTCAAGAACTCGTCGATGGTGCTTGCCAACCAATTCCACCAGAGACACAGGCAATTCAACCAGGTACACAACCAAATTCAGATCAAAATACCACTGAAACACCTGTTATCCAATCGCTATTTTCAAGACCAACACTGTTACCAAGAGCAACATTTTGGCAACAGCTCAATAGTATTTTCTATTTAACTTCTTAACAAAAATAGCTAAAAGTAAAGAACCCAATTATTTGTGCGACAAATAATTGGGTTCTTTTTGTTGTTTGAGATAATTATTTCTTTCGTAATGAAACTGGGGGACCAAGAATTTCACTAATCACGATTGCCTCACGCAATGCCTGTGCCGTTCGTAGGCGCTGTTGGCGTGTCGCTTTTGACAACACGATTGCCTCCCCTTTTTTCTCTTTTTCTATTACCTGAGAATCAGACTTTTGCGGAGTCGCTGAAACTGCAGGCGTTGGGATATGTACCAAATCCATCTCTGATGATGCTGTACTCTTTGGTAATTCGTGTTGCCGTTGATACCGTTGTTGTTCTTTTACTGGCTGTAACTTTTCAACTAGCGTTTTTGATCCCTTTTCCCATTCCTCTTTTGCTGCCTTTGGTAGTGGTATCAATTCTGATAAAAATTTATCTTCGAGTTGTTCAAAAAATGATTTTGCCATTATTTTGTTTCTGTAATCTCAGTTGTACTTTGTTCAACATGAGCAATACTTTCACGCATTTGTGTATCTGCTTGAATATTACGTAACTGGTAATAATCATTAATACCTAAGTTTCCACTACGGAAGGCCTCAGCAATTGCTTCTGGCACTTGCGATTCTGCTTCAACAACTTTCGCACGCATTTCCACTACTTTTGCTTTCATTTCTTGTTCATAGGCAATTGCCATCGCTCGTTTTTCTTCCGCTTTTGCTTGGGCAATTTGTTTGTCAGCTTCGGCTTGATCCGCTTGTAATTTTGCCCCAATATTCCGTCCGACATCGATATCAGCAATGTCAATCGATAGAATTTCAAATGATGTTCCCGAATCAAGACCTTTATCTAATACTGTCTGTGAAATTGAATCCGGATTTTCTAAAACAGATTTATGTGCTGCACTTGATCCAACTGTTGTTACCACACCTTCACCAACACGAGCAATAATTGTTTCTTCACCAGCACCACCGACTAAGCGTTCAATGTTCGCTCGAACTGTTACTTTCGCTTTAACCATGACTTCAATTCCGTCTTTAGCTACCGCTGAAATCAGTGGTGTTTCAATCACTTTGGGATTAACACTCATTTGTACTGCTTCTAACACATTTCTTCCCGCTAAATCAATTGCTACTGCTTGCTCAAATTCTAGTGGAATATCAGCACGTTGAGCAGCAATTAACGCATTAACAACTGTATCAATATTTCCACCGGCAAGGTAATGGGCTTCAAGTTTGTCACTCTCCAAATCGAGACCTGCTTTGGTTGCTTTAATTAAAGGATTGATAATTTTTGCGGGTGATACTCGCCGGAATCGCATCCCAATTAAATTTCCAATCGAGACTTTGACATTAGAAAAACGCGCTGTAATCCATAGTCCGACAGGAATAATTGTTAAAATAATAATGAGTAAAATAAAAAAGACAACTGCGATTGGAACAATAATCCATACTAAATCAATAACTTCCATTGTTTACTCCACCTCTTTTTTTTCTAAATCTTTGACTGAGCGTACAAAAATTTTTCGATAATCAACACGAATAACTTTAATTTTTTCACCCTTTTCAATAATTGTGCCAATGGCAATTGCATCGTAGAGTTCACCAGCAATTTCAATCGTTCCACCAGGACGAAGTACTGAATATGCAATACCTTCTTGATGTAGCAAGTGCTCGAGTGATTCCGCAACTTTACCTTGGACATCTGTTTCTAAATAAACAGTTTTGGCTTTTCGAAGTAAAAAAATCCCGGTTGTAATTAAAGTAATTAATAAAACAATACCAACAATTACAACACTCATGCTTTCCGCACCCATAATCATGACAATAATTGCAGCACTAAAACTAATTAAACTTAAAATGGCAAAGGCACCAATTCCAGGAATAAAAACTTCAATAACCGCTAAAATAATCCCTACAAGTACTAAACCAACAATCCATTCAACAGCCACTATGCCCCCTCCTTCCCTTATGAATATGAGATATTATAACATAATTAAAAAAAGCTGTCAGAAAATTCTAACAGCTTTTTTTATTATTGTGAGCGCCGTAACGCCCCATGATTTGTTGGTCCTACATACTGATTCAACGCAAATCCTTCAGCAATAGCAGCTGTAATAAATGTTTTTGCTGTTTGAATGGCTTCTAACGGCGTTGCTCCCTTCGCTAGTTCTGCACAAATTGCTGCCGAAAACGTACACCCGGCTCCATGTGTATAAGTCGTCTGTATCCGCTCTGATACAACATGCGTCATTGTTTCTCCATCAAAAATGACATCAATCGCCTTTCCATCTAAATCATGCTTACCACCTTTTACAACGACATATTTGGCCCCAGCAGCCTGAATTTTTCGTGCTGCTTCCTCCATTTGTTCAATCGTTTCAATTGGTGGCATTTGTGCCAGTTGTGCTGCTTCAAATAAATTTGGTGTTGTTACCATTGCTAATGGTACAAGTTTTGTTCGTAAAGCTTCTGCTACTTCAGGGAACAGTGGCTGATCCGCCCCTTTACAGACCAACACTGGATCTACAACCAAATTCTGCAAGTTAAATTTTTTCACGTTTTCAACAACTAGATCAATAATATCTACCGTTGCTAACATTCCGGTTTTTGCCGCTTGAACACCAATCCCTTGCACAATTGTATTAATTTGGGCTTGAATCACATCTAAACCAATCGGAAAGATTTGGTGATTCCACTGATTAGCAGGATCCATTGCAACAATGAGTGTGAGTGCACTCATTCCATACACATCACGCTCTTGAAACGTTTTTAAGTCGGCTTGAATTCCCGCACCCCCACTACTATCAGACCCTGCAATTGTTAATACTTTAGGTAAGCTCATCTTTTTTTCCTCCATTTTTTACCGTATTACTTTTATGATAACTTTTTTTTTAAAAAGTGCAACTCTTTTCCCTTAGCATCGGTATTCTTTCTTGATTTTCAATAAAAAAACACCTTTCATCGATGATGAAAGGTGTTTGAACACGCTCTATACGCTTAGCTGCGATCGTGTAGTGCTTACTTGTTTGCTTCAATGAAATCAACAATATTTTGTACTGTTTTGATGTTCATTAATTCTTCTTCAGGAATTTCAACTCCGAATTGTTCTTCAGCTTCCATAACTACTTCCATTACTGCTAAAGAATCAGCTTCTAAGTCTTCTTGGATACGAGCTTCAGGTGTTACTTGCTCCAATTCTACTCCTAATTGATCAACTAAAATTTCTGCTACTTGTTCAAATGTTGTCATTTTATATCGTTTCCTTTCATTCTCTATGTTTACAATTTTATTGTAACGGAAAATACTTTGATATTCAAGGTATTTTTTTGTTTTTCTTTTTTTATAAAAAAAACACCTATTTTTTCGCGTACTGATATCGGAAATATTTTAAAATGGCAGCAACTTCTTCTGAAGAAAAATGTTCTTGAGCAACCTGTATTCTCTCACGGAAAAAATCCGTATAGACGTTGGCTGCGGCTTCACCATCAGCTAATAATTTGACAAAAATCACTCGACGATCACGCTCTTGGCGTTCTCTCAATAAGTATCCCCGCCGTTCAAGTCGAGAAACAACTGAAGTTAATGTCCCCATCGTAATTCCTAATGTTCTTGCCAATACACTCATTGTTGGCTCTGCTGTGCGCTGAATCAATCCCAAAAGTCGAACTTCGTTTAAGGTTAATTGACTGAATCCTCGTTCATCTAAGTAATGTCGTTCATCAGCAGCAATTGCAATATCAGCCTTTAAAAATTCATCGATAATCAAGTAAGTGAGACTTGCTAAATCTTGCATGGCTATCACTTCCTTCCTATTTGCTGTTCCATTATACTAAACTTTTGATATATTTTAAATTAGAAAAGCTTTCCAAAAAATAATTTTTTAGCTATAATAGAGTTTGATAATTAAAAATATAAAGAAAAAGGGGTTATATCAATGGAAAAAATGACAGAAAAAACCTTATTCACACACAATTCTTCATTCGATGAAAGTGGGAACTTAAAGCCAGTTTATGCTTTCTTTTCGCTCGTTGGGCGCGCTGAAGATGGGGCAAAAGCTTTGAAAGTAATGGTTAGTGGTGAAAATATCTGGGTTGAGGAACTTGAATTCATTTCAAATTTACACGAGTTTGTTGCATTACAAGATCACAAAATTTATGATGACTTTATTAAAGCGTTACGCAAAAATTTACGTGGAAATAAAAGCTTTAATGCTGATATTGTTCGTTATCTTTTACGCGAAGCGAATCAACGTTAATCATCATCTTGGAGACACTGTCTCCTTTTTTGATGCCTTCAGCAAGCAGCTTATGCTATAATAAAGATATGATTTTTGAAAGGAATTTACTCTTATGTCTACGTTTATTGCCATTGACTTTGAAACAGCGAATCACTATCGCAATAGTGCCTGTGCTCTTGGTCTCACAAAGGTTGTTGATGGTATAGTTGTTGAAAGCCGTGCTTGGTTGATTCGTCCTTTTCATATCGCATTTAGTGAAAAAAATATCGCGATTCACCGTATTCGTCCTGAAATGGTCCGTAACGAACCGAACTTTGCCGAACTCGCTCCAGAAATTATTCCTTATTTTGAAAATTGTGATTTTGTCCTTGCACACAATGCCCCTTTTGATTTTGGTGTGCTTTCTGCCGTTCTGCAAACATATGACCTACCTAATCCAACGTTCATCTATAGTTGTACGGTCCAAATGGCAAAAAAGGCTTGGCCACAGTTACCAAGCCATAAATTGAATGATCTTGCCTATTTTCTTGGCTTGCCGCTAAATCATCATGATGCTCAAGATGATGCAAGAGTTTGTGCCCAAATTGCCTTAGCAATTTTCGCTGAATTTCAATTCACATCAATTCAAGATTTTGATGCCTATTTTCAAACGACTTATACAAAATCATTTGCTACAATTATTCCTAAAAAAAAGCAAAGCCAACTCCGTATTATCCAACCACAAACAACAACTTTTGATGAGCAACATCCCTTTTTCCACAAAAAAATTGTTTTTTCTGGACGCTTTCACCAATTATCTCGAGCTCAAGCTATCCAAAAGATTGCCAATATTGGTGCTATTCATCAACGTGATATCTCATTGTATACAGATATCCTTGTCATTAGCCAGAAAAGTTACGAAAAATGGATTGAAACACAAAAAACTTCACGGAAGTTAGAATACGCTATGCAGCATAATCATAGTCAAACCAAAAAAATTACTGTTATAACCGAACGAAAGTTTCTTCAAGTTCTCGAGCATAGAAAAACTCCCCTTTAATTCAAACACCTTGTTATTTAACCTAAAATAACGAGGTGTTTTTGTATGGAAAAATTCACTAGTGAGAGCATAAAATTTGTACTAAGAGTTGAAAAAATAAGCAGCGCCGCCATCAACAACTGCCGTAAACATAGGACTTGCGATATCTGTTGAATCGTATAATTCTAAACATGTTTCAGTCAAATTAAAAGGACTGGCTCCTGTCAATACAGAAACCACTCCTTATTTATTTTCAATTTTTACTGTCAAAATTATTGTATCAACGCCTAATTCTAGCATCGTGTTTGATGTTGGTTTACTTGTTATTAGTTAATTGTTCAAGTGCTTCAGCGACGCTATCAACGATATAGTTCGCATGCTGCTGTACGGCCTCACTTGCGTGATGGAAGGTAAAGCTATTCGGTGTTGTGCCAAACATAGCGATATCATTTGCCGCATCACCAATAACGGCGATTTCTTCAGCCTTAATACCATTTGAAGTCAAGAAATGTTCAACCGCTGTTCCTTTAGAAATATGCTTTGGTCCCACATTCACTTCGTGAATATCATTGAAAATTTCAAACTCTTGTGGCATTTCATGTTGAATTGTAGTGACAATATGTTGAATGGCACCCGAATCACCTTGAATAAAGTACTTAATTGGAAAAATTGTTTCCCCAAAATGATGCACGACATCAGTGTCTTCCCACGTGTGATTATCCTTATAAATATCATCTTCATCAATTGTTCCGTGATAATAAACCCAGTCTACATCACTTGCTTCAACAATGCTAAAGCGGCCTTCAAGTAATTCTAACTCGCGTCGCATTAACTGACTCGCTTGATCAGATAATCGTTGATGAAAGACAAGCTCACCATCTGCTGTTCGAATCACTGCGCCATTACAACTGATCCGATAACTGACTGGTCCAATATTTTCAAACTTAGCAAAGTTTTCAATTTCAAAATCAGCTCGACCAGTTGCAATAATAAATTCCCCACCTGCTGCAATAAACTGAGCGATAGCCGCTTTATCAGCTGCACTTACTTGTCGGTTTCGAATTAATGTTCCATCTAAATCACAAATAAAATATTTTACCATATCTTTTTCCTCATTTCTGATTGTTTTCACTTATGTTGTCAGATATCGTAAGCCAATTGTCTGTCTTTTTGAATCAATTGTTATGATTTCCACTGTAACAATATCATTTATTTCAACAATTTCCAAGGGGTGTTGGATTCTTTTCCCAAATTGTGACTTATGAATAAGTCCATCAATTTTAACACCAATGTCAACAAATGCACCAAAATCGACAATGTTACGTACTGTCCCTTGCAATTGCATCCCAATTTGTAGATCAGCTAAACTGAGAACATCATGTCGTAACAATGGCTGCGGATACTCATCTCGCGGGTCACGATTCGGTGCTGAAAATGCCGCTAAAATATCTTGAATAACAACATCATTTGCTTGAACTTCTTGGCTAAATTCTGTCATATTTAATTTTTGAATCGCTGATTGGAGTTCAATACTCCCCAAATCAGCAACTGAAAATCCTAATTTTTGTAAAATAGTATGTGCTAATTCATAACTTTCTGGATGAATTGGCGTCTGATCAAATGGTGTATCTCCTGTTTGAATTCGGAGAAATCCCGCTGCTTGCTCAAAGGTCTTAGCACCGAGTCTCGGGACTTTTTTGAGTTGCGTCCGATTGTGAAAACTTCCATGCTCTTGACGATACAATAAAATCTGTTTGGCAACATTCATATTCAGTCCTGAGACGGCTGCTAAAAGCTGCGCACTTGCAGTATTCAATTCAACACCAACACGGTTTACCGCTGTTTCAACAACTGCATTCAATTCTTCTTGAAGTTGTCCGACTGGTAAATCATGTTGGTATTGACCAACACCCAATGATTGCGGATCAATTTTAATCAATTCTGCTAATGGGTCAAGTACGCGTCGAGCAATTGAGACGGCACTTCGTTGTTCAACTTGTAATTCTGGAAATTCAGCAATAGCTTCTGGACTTGCTGAATAGACACTCGCCCCTGCTTCACTCACAATCAAATAAGGAACTTCAACTTGTGCCTCTTGGACTGTTTGAGCAATAAACTCTTCACTTTCGCGACTAGCCGTTCCATTCCCAATGGCAACCAGCGAAACATCATATTTTTGAATCAATTCACTAATTTTTTTCGCTGCTTGGGCACGCTGATTTTGAGGTTTATGTGGATAAATAACATCGATGGCTAAAACATCTCCCCGCTCATTAATCACCGCTAATTTACAACCCGTCCGATAAGCTGGATCTAATCCTAAAATTGTTCGTCCTTTTAATGGCGGTTGTAAAAGTAGTTGATGAATATTTTTACTAAATACTTCAATTGCTTTTGTTTGAGCACGTTGATTCAATTCTTGACGAATTTCTCGTTCAAGACTAGGAAAAAGCAACCGTTTATACGCATCTTGAAAACAGTTAGTCAAATAAGTGTGGAGGCTACTATCAAACTTAGTCAGTAAGCTTTTTCCAATTCGTTCTTCAACTAATTGTTGATCAATCATTACTTTCACGGTGAGAACACCTAATTTTTCACCACGATTGAGGGCTAAGAGTTGATGATTGGGTACCGAGCGAATACTCATATGATACTCGTAGTACATCTGAAATGTCGCTTTTTCATCTTCAGCTTTCGCCTTTTTCTTAGCGGTAAGTTGTCCCGTTTGCCAAAATAAATGGCGTAGTCTTTGACGAATGCTTACTCGTTCACTCAGCCACTGTGCAATAATAAATTGTGTTTGGTCAAAGACTTCTTTTGTTGTTGGTAATTCCTCACAACAATACTTTTCAGCACTCTGTGTTAACTGTGAATATGTATAGTTTCTACTCATAAGTTGTTTTGCAAACGGCTCTAAACCGAGTGCAATCGCAGCTGTTGCTTTTGTTTGACGTTTTTGTTGGAAGGGCAAATACAAATCTTCAATCTCTTGTAATCGTTGTGCTTCCGTGAGTTTTTTTATTAATGCTTCCGTCAACAACCCTTGCTCAGCAATTAGACGGCTGACTTGTTCACGACGCTTTTCCAACTGTTGAACTGCTTGCCAATGTTTCGCTATTTCACGGATTTGAACTTCATCTAAACCATTTGTTTGTTCTTTTCGATAACGAGCAATAAATGGGACTGTATTCCCATCTCCAAGTAATGTTAAAACCGTTTCAACTGCTCGTGGTGCTAACTGTAATTGTTTGGCAACTTGTTGAATCATTCCTGTCTCCATTTTGTTCTCCTTTTATTTACAAAAAATGAGTAGTTGACTGGGTCACTACTCATCATGTTTGTCATCTTCTGAATCTACAACACGATAATCAGCATCAATGACAGATGTTGGTGGTGTTTGTTGATTCGTTTGTTGTTGGTAATACTCTTCGTATTGTTGTTCATAGTCAGCCATCATCGCTTCACGACGTTTGCGTTTGCGAATACCGACAAAAATCCAATAGGCGATTAGAGCAAATCCGATTAACGGAAAGGCAACAAATAAAAAGTTAAACACAAAGCCGATAATCGCAATGACAACAACGAGTGTTAAAATTCCCACAAGCCAACATCCTAAAACATTAGCATTTCCACTGCTACTTTTATATTCAATTTGCATAACTTTCCCTCCTAATTCACTTCGCTTTGAAACACTTTTGGTACGCGCATGTCAATTGCACACATCACTTCATACGAAATTGTTCCTAGCTCTTGGGCAACTTGTTGAATTGGAATATGCTTGCCAAATAATTCGACAATTGTCATGGCAGGATATTTTTTTGGTAGCCACACCATTAACTGGTCCATACAGACACGACCAACAATTTCGCAAAATTGTCCATCGATATAAACTGTTCGTCCTTGATTCCGACGCCACCATCCATCAGCATAGCCAATTGGTACAACGCCGATATACCCATCTTGTGGACACGTATACGTAAGCCCATAGCCAACTCGTTCACCAGCAGTAACTGCCTTCACCTCAAGTAAGCGACTGAATAATTTCATTGCTGGTTTAAGTGTAAATGGTAGGTCTAATGCTTGGTCTGCCACACCATACATTAAGATTCCTAAGCGAACAGCATTTGTTCGTTTTTCTGTTGCCAAACGAATTGCCCCATATGAATTACTCGCATGGATATAGGTAAATGTCATCCCAAGTTCATCAAGTAAGGCAATAAAACGCGTATATTGTTCAAGTAAGTCTGTTTGGTTCGTATCATCACTTGTGGCATAGTGTGTAAACAAGCCGACTACTTCAAAGCTTTCATGTGCATCTAAACGTTCCAATAAATATTTGAGTTCAGCCGATGTTTTGGCCCCTAATCGATTCATCCCACTGTCAAATTTGAGATGTACTTGCACTTTGGCGCCTTCATACATTAATGCTTGTTCCAACCACTCCCAATCAGAAACGGTGACTTGGAGTAAGTATTTTTGCGCAACAGCTAAATAGTGTGGTGCAATTTTCCCCATAACGAGAATTGGTGCTTGAATACCAGCCTCACGTAATTCAATTCCTTCATCAAGATTTGAAACACATAATCCCGTCGCTCCAGCTTGCAATACTGCTAAAGCGACAGCGACTGCGCCATGGTGATAGGCGTCCGCCTTCACAACAGCAAAAATTGCTTTCTCTTTGGTATAATATTGTTTGATATTTTGGACATTCTCTTGAATGGCTGCTAAATCAATTTCCAACCATGTATCACGATGGATTGCTGATTTCATCACGGTCACCTCTTTCACTTCTTTTTTCAATAATTACAAAAGCGGTGGCATGCACAGTATCATGAGTAATTGATACATGATACGTTTCGCCAGGTATTGGGCTTACCAACCGTATATACGGTGCTCCTGTACGAGTGCTTAACACACTTATATCTCGGAATTTTACAACACCAATGCCAGTCCCTCGTGCTTTCGCATATGCTTCTTTGACGGCAAATCTTCCAGCTAAAAATTGTTGTTGATGAATTCCTTGTTTTTGTTGATACAACTGGTATTCTTCCAATGTTAAAATTTTCTCTGCCAAACGTGCTGTCATTCGCGCAATCTCAGTACTATCAACACCGATACCAATAATCATTACAATACCTCAACTCCAGTTTTAGTGATGGCATCAATAATTTGTTGCCCCGAATGTAAGGTATCAACATTATATGTGACTGTCACTGTTTTATAACTTTGAGCAATTGTGGCCTCAACGACACCAGTGACACTATGTAATTCACTCAAGACTTTTTCTGCTTGATCTTGTTCTTCTACACCAGCAACAACTAAAATTAACGTTTTTGTTTTCATAACGAGACACTCCCTCTTTGATAATTCCTTTTTATTGTACTCTTTTTTCGCTTAACTTTAAATGCTAAAACGGCTTAATATTCACTTTCATATAACGTTTGATACACATAGGTATTGACCCGTACTAGCACATAAATATACATCGCTTGAAGGACAGCTTGAATTAAAGCTGTTAAAAATTCTCCATTAACGACACTTTCAGTGGCAATTGGTACAGGAATAATTGGTAATGTCGGAAATAATGTCGCAATTAACTGAAAAATTTGGCTAATAATAAAAAAGGTAATTGTCGCCCCAATAACAAGCAGGCTTAATTTTTTCCACCAATTTAATCGTGCTAAGAGCTGCGAACGAAATAACATATAGACAATTGTTGTTAACCAAGTAACGATAATAGCACTCAAGATAATCAGGATAAGTGCTAATGGCCAAGCAAAAGGATTGCCCATTTGTTGCATGATTGTGACATCAAAATATTCAGCAAAATAGGTTGGTATCCAGCTCGCGTTCAGAAAAACACTCGCCCCAACAACAATCGAAATAACAGCATATAAACTGGCAAAAAATAAGGTCAATTGGCCAAAAAACACGCTCGTCTTCATCGGTGAGCCAATCCGATGCATAAACCGGATGACACGAATAGCCATCGTCGGCATCAGCAGTACTGGTGTTACTAACCAGAGTGCAACAATAGCAACTAGAAAAACCATTGCGGTTGGATTATCCAGATATAAAAATAAGCCATTCAAAACAAGAGCAACTAGTAAAAATATGGCACTCCCATATAAAATTGCTTTATTTATTTCCCGTTGTAAGACCCAAAATTGCATTATTCATACACCTCCCGATATTTATCAATAATCGTTGGTGTCTCTTCCCAATGTTGTAATTGATATTCACGATACATTTTCCCGTTTTTGATAAAAATTACATGATCAAATAATTGTTGTGCTAGTTCAATATGATTAGTGCTGACAATAAATGTTGTATGTTTTTCACGATAACGTTGAAGAATTGCTAAAATACGTTCACGACTTAGAAAATCCACACCGCCAAAAGGTTCATTAAAAACATACACTCGCGTTTTACGACTCAATGTCAGCGCAATTAAAATACTCGCTTCCATTCCACGTGTCAAACTACTGAGTGGCCATGCTAAGTCAATAGCAAGTTGTTCACAGAGTTGCCGACATCGTTTGCGATCAAAATCCGGAAAAAGAACTTGATATGTCTGAATCACTGCGCGCACATCGCTATCACTTGGAAACATCCGCAAATTATCTATATAGGCTATCTGTTGGCGATGGTGATATTGCAATGGTTGATAATCAATTTGAATTTTACCACTTGAAGGGAGAATCGTCCCTGATAATAATCGTAAGATTGTCGTTGTTTCTAAGCTATTAGGGCCAAGGAGACCAATCACACCTTGCATTTCGAGCATAAATGAACATTTATCTAAAATCGTTTTATGATAAACTTTTTTACTTACTGCTTCAAATTTAATGTTCATCGCTAAGCTCCTCTTGTTTTTGCAGAAATTTTTTCACAATTTTTGCCGCTTTTTCTGGCTGCTCACTTACTGGCAATTGACTTGCATGTGGTAAAATTTCAATATGTGAATGTGGAATTGTCCACTTAACAACATATCCTTTACGAACATCATACAATGGATCTTCGCCTCCCCAAAGTAATAGCACTTTCTGTGCTTGATGGTGTGCTAAAAAACTTTCCGCAAAAAACAAACTAAATTCAGCATGCCACTGTTCCAAAGCCGGTCCGATATAGCTACTTTGCACAAGTGCCTGCTGGCCCCAACCTTGCCAATCATACACTTTTAATTGTTCCGGATTTGAAAAATAAAGATACATTAATTGATCAAAGTCAGTTGTAGTGGCTAAGGAGTATGGTGAACTTTGTCCATTCTCGATCATTTGTGTATACATTTTTTCAGTTTTTTCAGAACGCAAATGGGTTAGATTCCCTAAAATCAGTGTCATTTCTGCATGAAGATTCGTATGCATCAGTAACAGCGTAGCCCCCCATGATTGTCCTAATAAAGTTGTAATTGGATATGTTGCTTTCAATATCGTTAAAAGTTGTTCTAAGAAGCTGACTTGACCTTCTAGTGTCCAGTATGTTTCATCATTTGTTGATTTTCCATGCCCAATCCAGTCGATAATCAACATTCGATAATCCGATCCCATTGCCTGTGCAAAAGGAATGAGGTGCTCTTTTGTCTCATAAAGTCCAGGTAAGCAAAAAATAACCGGTTTTTCACTTGTAGCATTTGTCAATACATAACTAATTGTTTGGTCGGCAACTGTAACTTCAGCTTCGATAATGGTATTTTTTTTGAACTTCCCTTGTTTATACATTTTTTTTTGATATTTCGATTTAATCATGGTTATTCTTGCTCCTCTTCTTGTGTTCGTTGAATAATTTCTTGACGGATGAGCGACATCCCTTGATCAAGTTTTTGTGAAGTGGTAGCTATTTGTTGTAATCCAATCATTGCTGCTTCAGGGATATTTCCTTTTGGGTATTTATATTGGAGCTTATGTTCTGTTGCCGCCCAGAAGTCCATTGCTAGTGTTCGAACTTGAATTTCAATTGGAATCCAAACTGTTTCATGATGCAAAACAACTTCAATTTCCGCAATTACATGCAGGCTCCGATATCCTGACGGTTTCGGATGAACGATATAATCTTTCACCTTTAAAATTCGATAATCATCTCGTTCTTGTAAATGTGCCAAAATCAGATATACATCCTCTTCAAAGCTTGTGATAATTCGCGCACCAACTAAATCGAGCACATGTAATTTAACATTTTCAAAATTAGCACTGTAGCCTTTTTTATCTAATTTTTTTTGAATGGAGTCAATTGACTTAATCCGGACTTTTAAATGTTCGATTGGTGAATACCCTAAGCGAATCTTCCAATCCATATCAATAATTTTCAAATCACTTTCCAGCTCTTCAGCCGCCATTTGGTAATAAGCAAGTAACTTTGGCCACGCTTTTAATTCTTTCTCCAACATCTTATTCACCTCAAATTTATTCTTCTCACAGTTTTGCTTTCATTACTCATTTTATTTTAAATTAATTGTATTCTGTAAAAAAAAATGGTACATTCTAGAAGTCTTTTGTACTTTAAATAAACAATTTGTTCGCTTACTCGTACTTTTTGGGTATTGTAAGCTATTTTGTGCGTCATTTCCTATTTTACAGATTTTTGGAAATGATTGCAAAGGACAAAAACTCAAATTTCGAAAGGATAGACGTATATGCCAAAACGCAAGTCGTGGAAAAACAACAAAAGTTGGTCAAATACTATCTTATTTTATCTTATTTTTGCTGCCTTTGTCATTGTAGCATTTCTTTCAATGTTACAAGGTGGATACAGTGCCCTGATTTATTTAACGATTATGTTTCTTTCACTCGTTGTCTTCTTTTATATTTTCTTAGATGATAACCTTGATACTTCAACAAAATGGGCTTGGATTCTCCTGACTGTCTCAATTCCGGGGCTAGGGATTGTTATTTATTTTCTCTTTGGTCGAACAGCAAATAAAATCAAATCATTTAAACGAAAAATGGTCGTCGATCAGCAGTTTAGTGATTTAGATAAAACAATCACTCCTCTTCATGAGAAACTTCATATTGAAAATGATATCGAACGAAGTCAGATCGCCTTTATCGAACGAGTCAGCCCCCGTGCCTTTTATCACAATACAAAAACAGAAGTCTTAATTGGCGCTGATTTTTTTGATGAACTTGTGCATTCAATCAATAGTGCAGTTGATCATGTCCATATGGAATTTTTCATTGTTCGTGATGATGAAGTGTGTCAAAAAATTTACGATGCCATGATGAAAAAAGCTCAAGAAGGTGTTAATGTTCGCTTTTTAATCGATGCTGGTGGGAGTATGGGAACTGTAAAAGATAAAACCTTGAAAACCCTCATTCAATCAGGTGTCAAAGTTTCTTTCTTTGGTCGTCCAAAAGCTTTACTCATGGATTCATCTGCTAACTGGCGAAATCATCGCAAATTTGCTGTCATTGATGGAAAAATTGGCTTTGTTGGTGGCTATAACTTAGGAAATGAATATGTTTTTGGAAATGTCCGTACGCAAAATTGGCGTGATACAAATGTAAAATTATATGGTGATGCCGTCAAAAGTATCCAAACAGCTTTTATTCAAGATTGGTATTATTCGACTGAAGAAGCTGTTTTCAAAAAGAAATTTATCAACTTCTTTCCAACACAAGATGATTACCAACAACCAGGTTATGTGAAATTGATCACTGATGGTCCTGATTCGGTTTCTCAACAAGTGAAAGCCATTCTTTTTAAACTCTCAGCTTCAGCAACAAATCGCATTTGGATTACAAGTCCTTATCTCGTACCGCCCGAAGAAATTATTGCTGTTTTAAAAACGGCTGCAAACTCTGGTGTTGATGTTCGAATCGTTATTCCTGAAAACCCAGATAAACGTTTTGTATATACCGCTAGTGAAAGCTATATTAATGAGTTATTACGTGCGAATGTGCGAATTTTCAAATTAAAAAATTGTTTCCAACACAGTAAAATTTTTGTCATTGATGATACATTTGCTATGTGTGGTTCAACAAATCTTGATCGCCGTGCACTCGAAATTAATTTTGAAGATATGGCTCTCTATTATCGTCATCAAGCTGTAAAAGATTTAACTGCAACCGTTGAAGCTGATTTAGCTAATTCAGTTGAAATTACATTAGAACAATGGGAAAAGCGCCCTTGGATTCACCACATCTTTGAATCATTTGCCCGCCTTATGGCACCATTACTATAAAAAAAAAGCAACGTGTGTTGCTTTTTTTTGTCGCATAATCCTACGACTTTTCTCTATTATTGTGGTACTGCAATTTTTGGATAGACTGATTTAACATTTTGATAGAAGTCCGCAAGGGCTTGTTCTTTCGTTTTTTCTCCG